>DAOUKX010000090.1:0-9823 GCA_034420855.1 Dehalococcoidia bacterium | reverse complement strand
GGGGGTGCTCATCGAGGACTACGGCGGCGCCTTCCCCCTATGGCTCGCGCCGGTGCAGGCGACGGTTATCCCCATCGCAGACCGCCACGTCGAATACGCCGAAGACGTCGCTTCCAAGCTCAGAAGCCGCGGCCTGCGACTGGAAGTTGACTCCCGAAACGAGCGGATGAACCTGAAAATCCGCGAGGCCCAGCTACGCAAAATTCCCTATATGCTCGTCGTCGGCGACAGAGAAGCCGATGCCGGAACGGCGTCCGTCAGAAGCCGTGACAAGGGGAACATGGGCGCAAGGAACGTATCTGTGCTGTTGGATGACCTGTCAGAGGAAGCAAAAGCCCCCTAACTGCAAGCCACCCACCCTCACACATCCCTTTATTTGAAGGCTTGGTACACCGCTGTTACATCTCACCCTCGTTGAATTTGCCCACGGATGGGTTTAGAATTTGCGAAACCCTCGGCTTAGGCGGGCGGATGATACGCCTCTCGCCCATCTACACCTGTTGGAGAAGATAACGTGGAAAAGAAACTCGTCATTTCCTCAGATTCCCACATCGTTGAACCCCCCGACCTCTTTGTCGACAGAATGGACGCCGCGAAATACGGCGATCGCATCCCCCACCTGGTCCACGAAGACGAAAACGACTACTGGTACTCCGATCACAAGCGGATGGGTGTGCTTGGCAGTTTCGGCGCCTCCGCAGGCATGCGCTTCGAGCGGCCCGGAGACATCAAGCGCGAAGGCAGAATGGCCGACATTCTCCTCGGAGCCTACGACCCCCACGCCCACGTCCGGGACATGGAGTTGGACGGCGTTCACGCAAATATCCTCTACCCTTCTATCGGCCTTGAAATGTTCGGCGTCTCCGACACGGTCATTCTGCGGGACATCTTCGCCGCCTACAATCTGTGGTTGTCGGAGTTCTGCTCCCACTATCCGGATAAGCTGAAGGGTATTGCCATGGTCTTGCTGGATGACGAGATTGAGGAGGGCATCGGCGATCTGCGAAAAGCCGCCGACTCCGGTTTTGCCGGGGCGATGATCAGCGTATATCCCAAGCCAGAACACGCCTACGACCACCCCATGTACGATCCCTTCTGGGCGGAAGCTCAAGAGCTGAACTTTCCCCTGAGCCTCCACACCAGCACCGAGCGACCATCCGTTGCCAAGAACGCTACCGTCAGTGGGGTTGCACAATCGGGAGCCAACCGGGTCAACGCCGAATACTGGGTAAGAATGTCCCTCGCTCAGATGGTGCTCTGCGGCATCTTCGAGCGTTTCCCCAAGCTGAACATCGTCGAAGTCGAGCACGACCTTGCTTGGATTCCCTTCTTCTACAACCGGCTGGACGTCACCTACATTGAGCGCGTCACCCAGGCTCCCTACCGATACAAGGGGGACGTGCTGCCCAGCGACTTCATGCGTTCCAACGTTTACCACAGCTTCCAGGAGGATGGTCTAGGCGTCCGCGACCGGGACATTATCGGAGTGAATAACCTGTTATGGGGCTCCGACTATCCCCACGCCGAGTCCACCTTCCCCGAGTCCCAGAGAATTCTGGACGAGATTATGGAAGGTGTGCCGGAGGACGAAAAGGCGCTGATAGTCGGCGGCAACGCCGCCAGGTTGTACAACCTAGCCTAGAGCTCAGCTGCTAGGAACTGTCGGATAGCCGCAGTTCCACTTTCCCTAGGCTGCCGAAGTCCGCAACGGCCACGTCGCCGGGGCTTACGGGCGTTATCCCCGTGCACGTCCCCGTGGTAATTACCTCCCCAGCCTCTATGCTGTCACCTAGCCGCGACAGGTGATTCGCCGTCCAGAGCAGGACCGACAAAGGCCCGTCCAGCACGTTGGCCCCCGTCCCTTCCGAAATCATCTCACCGTTACGAAACATCGCGACCGCGTGGGACTTCAAGTCCATGCTGCGCCACCCGTCTGAGGCTTTCCCCGAGACGAAGGCTGTGTGGGCGGTGGCGTCTGCCACCAGTCGCAACGCCCCCAGCCCGCCGAATCCGCCCTTGAATCGGCATCCAACCACCTCGATTGCCGGCAGTACCGACTCGACAGCCTCCAGCACCTCTTCCATTGTGTACGCCTCGTCTCGTGGCGGCAGAGAACCTGAAAACCTGAAGGCGAACTCCCCCTCAACGCAGGGCGATTGATTGGCAAAGACGGCCACCGTCGCCGGGCTTGCCATACAGTTGGGCCGAAACATGGGCGCCGTCGCCGGTTCCTTTGCCCCCAGCAGCCGTTGAGGCTCAACGCTCGTCGCTCCAACCTTCCATCCGACTCTGGGCAGCCCCGCCATCCCTGACGCAGTCCGCTGGACAGCGTACGCCGTCTCCACCGACTCCAGGCAGTCCCCCTCCGAGCGCGGCACCAGGCTGCCATCCTTGGATGCCCGGCGCAGTAGCCCTGCCAGCCGTTCCTGTGCGTTCAAAGCCTAGCCCTCCTTCGGAAAGCCCAGCTCCCGCTGGAACACCTGGGCCAGCAGCTCAATCCCTTCCCAAATCTCCTCCTCCGTGGGCAGCGCGTAGCAGAACCGGATGCAGTTGTTGCCGTTCCGTTCGTCGTCGTTGGTATAGACGGCCCAGTCGGAGCCAGGGTTGTACCCGATACCCATTTCCTGTGAAGCGGCCAGCGCCTTACGAGTGTCCACGTCTACTGGGAACGTTACCCACAGATAGATGCCGCCCCGGGGATGGTTCGGCTTCACCATTGGGCCGAAGTGCTCGCTGATGGCAGCCGTCATCGTGTCCCGCTTCCTCCGCAGAGCGGTCCTCAGCGTCTCCACGTGCTCCTCGTAGTGGTTGTTGAAGAACTCCGCCGTCACCATCTGCCCAAAGTTGGACGTTCCGATGTCGCCCTTCAGAGGCAGGAGCTGTCCCAGAATCTGCCAGGAAGCCACCACGTAACCCAGCCGCATCCCCGGAGCCAGGTTCTTGGAGAAAGACCCCATGTGTATCACCCTGTCCGAGTCGTCCATGGAGCGGATGGCGTTCACCGACTCCCCCTCGTAGACCAGGTCGGCGTAACAATCGTCCTCCAGAATCGGCACGCCGTACTCCTCACTGAGCCGCAGCATCTCCTGTCGGCGTTCGACGGGCATGATAGCCCCCGTTGGATTCTGCACCGTCGGGATGGTGTAGATATACTTGGGCCGGACTCCCTCATCCTTCAGTTCCGACAGAGTGTCTGACAGGACGTCTATCCGCATCCCGTCTTCATCTACAGGCACTCCCACGACATTCACGCCGCGTCCTCGAAGGTCCCCCAGCATCCCCACGTACGAAAAACTCTCCGATATCACGGTATCGCCCTCTTCCAGTAGCGCCGTGTTGAGGAGCATCGCGGCGGTCTGTGAGCCTGACGTTATCAGAATTTCGTCCACCGTTACGTCCACGCCCCGATAGTTGGAGAGTTTGTGGACCAGGAACTCCCGCAGGGGCAGGTATCCCAGCAGGCCCCCGTTGTGCAGGTTGATGGACAGCCCCGGCCCGTCCTTCCGCATCGCCGCCGCCGTGGCCTCAATCAATCCCTCCACGGGGATGGTCTCCGAGTTGGTGTGGCCCAGAATGAAGTTATATTTCGGCTGCACAATGTCGCCGGAAGCAATCGCCGATGGAAGCCCCTTCGCAAAGATCTCGCTGTAGTCAAACGTCGTGCCTGAGGTCATATCCCCTCCAATACAGATTCCTGCAGTCATTCGACGGTTCATGCTAGCATTGGCAGTTGGGTCGGTCAACATGAGCGATGAGAAGGATGGTAACGGTTAATGACTAATGTCGACGACAATCAGAATCTCGTCCAGTGGGTCTACGGTGCCCGCAACAACCGGGAGTTGGAGGAACGCTACAACAGCTGGGCCAAGAGCTACGACGAAGACTTGGACAAGGACTTCGGCTGGTTAGGTCCCGCCTTGGCCCTTGAGGCGTGCAAGCAATATGTGCAGGCGGATGCCCGCATCCTAGACGCCGGGGCCGGAACGGGACTCGTAGGAAAGGCGCTGTCAGGCGCCGGGTACCGAAACCTTACCGCAATCGACATGTCGCCAGGCATGTTGGAAGAAGCTCGTTCCAAGGGCGTCTATCGCGAATTGCGTCGCATGGTCCTGGGAGAAAGGCTGTACTTCCCCGATGATTCTTTCGATGCTGTGGTCAGCATCGGCGTGTTGACTTTGGGCCACGCCCCCGCCCGCTCTTTGGACGAACTGGTCCGCGTGACCAGACCCGGTGGTCACGTCATCTTCACCCTGCGTCCCGACCTCTACGAGACCGCCGGCTTTCGGGAAGTACGGGAAGAACTGGAAGCTGCTAACTGCTGGAAACTGGTCGAGATGGGAGAACCCCTTCAGGCCCTCCCCAAAGGCGAACCTGAGCTTCTCCACCAGCTCTGGGTCTTCAAAGCCACCGCGCCCACAGCCTGATTCTGTCACCCTTAATGGAGGTTATCAGGGTATCAATGAAATCAAAGAACCTTGCAGAAGCCATTATGGCCAGATTTTAGCCATTGGGTGGAGTTGACTTGGATATCTCACCCCGAACACCCACCCGCAAGGCGCCAGCATTTCCTAGGGACAAGGGCCCCTTGCCCCTCACCCCCGAAATTCGACGGATCCTCGACGAAAGCCCCGTCGCCCGCCTCGCCACTTCCGACCAAAACAGCGCGCCTCACCTCATCCCCCTCTGCCACGCCCTGGACGGTGAAACTCTGTATTCCGTCATAGACCGCAAGCCCAAGCGCGCCGGCGCCATTAACCTCCGTCGAGTCCGCAACATTCTCGCCAATCCGCAGGTCGCTCTCCTCCTTGACCACTACGACGAGGACTGGACTCGTCTCTGGTACGTCCTGTTCCGGGGCGTCGCTTCCATCGTTTACCGGGGGCCGGAGCACCGTTGGGCGTTGACCCTCCTTCGCAGGAAATACCCTCAGTATTCCGCCATGACTCTGGCAGACCGCCCCGTTATCCGCATACGGGTATTTCAGGCTGTGACGTGGGGAAATCCGGGCCGCTAGACTTGCGTATTCGGGGTTCCTCTGGCAAGATTACAGGATGAAAGAAGGCGCTTTTACGCTAGCAGACCCCCTTCCTGAGTTGAAGGATCCCCACGTTATTGCCATGCTTCGTCCGTGGATCGACGTGGGCAGTGTGGGGACTATTGCTCTGAGAAAGCTGGAACGTTACTTCGGTGCGAAGGAGTTGGGCCGGCTGACCCGCCCCGGCAACTTCTATGACTTTACCCGCTACCGACCCATCATGCGCACCGTAGAGGGCAGCCGCGTCCTCAACATACCCAACACCATCATCAACTACGCAATCCGCGAAGAGCCGCCGGACCTTCTATTCTTCCACCTCCTGGAGCCCCAGTCCTTCGGTGAAGATTACACCGATGCTATCCTGGACATCGTGGACAAGCTGGACGTCAAGCAGTACGTCCGCATCGGCGGCATGTACGACGCCGTGCCCCACACCCGTCCTTTGCTGGTGACCGGCTCCAGCAGCGACGAAGCCGCTACTAAGTACGGCAGTTCGCTGCAGCTCCGACCCAGCAGCTACCAGGGCCCCACGTCGATCGTGAACCTGGTTTCCGACGGCGTCAGCGAGCGCGACATCGAGGCCATCAGCGTCATGGTCCACCTTCCCCAGTACGTCCAGTTGGAGGAGGACTACTCCGGCGCGGCCCGCCTGCTGGAAGTGCTCTGCTCCGTCTACAATCTCTCCAAGGACCTGGCGGACCCCGAGCGAGGCAGGCGTCAGTATTTGGAAGTGAACAACGAAGTCCTACGTAACAAGGGCTTGAAGGCCCTCATCGAGCGGCTGGAAGTCCACTACGATTCCCGGGCCGCCAAGCGCTCCGCCGAGGCTGAAGAGGGTACAAAACTCTCCCCCGAAGTCGAAAAGTTCCTGAAGGAAATGGGAGAACGCTTCGAAAGCTGAACCCCATCGGTCATTCGGGGTGAAGGGCAGCGGAGTCGAGGAATCTCGTTGCCCACCACCTCCCAACTCTCCCGTCCCTAGTCCAAAATGCTACGTTTCCACCTTTTTCAGGTTGGCAAACGAGAGCAGCAGTCTCTTCACTCCGGCTTCTCTGAACACCACCGTCACCTCACTGTCCGACGCCTGACCTGCAGTCTTCAGCACCAGCCCCTCGCCGAAAACCCCGTGGAGCACCCGGTCCCCCTCCTTGAACGCAGGAGCCTCGCCGTCCGCCTCCGGCCCCGTCCCTGCCCCGTTGACTCCGGCGCTGCCGCCCCCCACGGCCGACTTGACCCGCTGCCTCCGTGCAACACTCGCTTCCCCTGACGAGAAGTCTGGGAAGCTCTGCCCTCCGTACCTGCTGCTCACTATCTGCGGCACCTCCGCAATCAGTTCCGTGGGTACGTCTCGCAGGAATCGGGAAGGAATCCCGATGCCGCCCTCGCCCCTGTAGCCCCGCTGACGAAAGGCCCGTGTCAGGAACAGCCGGTCCATGCAGCGGGTGATCCCCACGTAGAATAGCCGCCGTTCCTCTTCAAGTTGTTCCGGGTCGTCCATGGAGCGTATATGAGGCAGAAGGCCCTCCTGCAGTCCGATGATGAACACCACCGGAAACTCCAGTCCCTTCGCTTGGTGGAGGGTAATCAGGGTAATGGCGTCCGCAGTTTCGTCCAGTGAGTCCACCTCAGCCACCAGCGCCAGATGTTCCAGGAACGCCGTCAGACCCTCCCCCGCTTCCATGCCGTCGTACTCCCCGGCCGCCCGGCGAAGTTCCTTCACATTCTCCCACTTGTCCTCCCAGTCCTCGCCGCCCGCCCGCAAGAACTCCTGGTAGTTGATACCCCGCAGCAGCTTGTCCAGCAGCTTCACCGTGCCCATCTCCGCTGCGCCATCCCTCAAGTCTTCCATGAGGTTGACGAAGGACGTGAGCGGCCTGACCAGCCGCGACGACAGCCCGTAGGGGACAGGCTCTCCCTTCTTTCGCTTCCCCAGCGGACGCAAAAGGGAATAGATTGGAGACTGATGCTCTCTTCCCAGGTCCTGCAGCATGTCCAGCGACTTGCGACCGATGCCCCGGCGGGGCTTGTTGATGATGCGCTGCAGGCTGACGTCATCCCCTGGATTGTTGATAAGTCGTAGATAGGCGATGATGTCCCGCACCTCGGCTCGGTGGTAGAACTTGATGCCCCCTACCACGTGGTAGGGCATGCCGCGATGGAGGCACGCTTCCTCCATCGCGCGCGACTGGGCGTTGGTGCGGTACATGACGGCGCAATCAGAAAGGCTGAAGTCCTTCCTCCGAAGCAGGTTCGAAATCTGCGTCACCGCGAAATACGCCTCTTCTTCCGAGTCGTAGGTCTCGTACACCACCAGGGGCTTCCCCTCATCCCGCACGGCCCGGATATCCTTCTCCGGACGGTGCCTGTTGGAGGCGATGACGCTCTTGGCCGCCTGAATGATTTTCCCCGTTGACCGGTAGTTGATCTCCAGGTTGACCACCCTGGCATCGGGATAGTCCTTCCTGAAGTCCAGAATGTTGCGCACGTCGGCGCTCCGCCACGAGTAGATCGACTGGTCCGGGTCCCCCACCACACATATATTCTTGTGCAAGTCCGAAATCTGCTTGGACAGCTCATATTGTGCCACGTTGGTGTCCTGAAACTCGTCCACCAGCAGATGCACAAAGCGTCGTTGGTAGTATTCAAGCGTATCCGGCGACCGGCGAAAAAGTTCCACGGTGCGCATCAGCAGGTCGTCGAAGTCCACTGCCCCGTTCAGGTGAAGCAGCTCCTGGTAGCGTTCGTAGACTCGCCCGGCTGCCTCCTCGAATGCATTGTCAGTGCCGAGTAGGAGAGCCTGCGTGTCCTTCAGATTGCTCTTTGCCCTGGATATGACTCCGAGGATGGCCCTTGGCGGGAAATACTTGGGGTCAAGCCCTTCCTCATCCATTGCCGCCTTGACCAACGTGAGTTGGTCGCCCGTATCGAATATGCTGAATCCCCGTTCAAGTCCAATGTGGTGCCCGAACCGGCGCAGCACCGTTGCGCAGAAAGAATGAAAAGTCCGCACCGTGAGATCTTGTGCTCTGTCCCTCTGATTAAATAGTGGTGCTGAGGGGTCCTCGTCACTCTTGCCAAACAGGCGTTGCCGCATCTCGTTTGCCGCCTTGTTGGTAAACGTGACTGCCATAATTCTCCAGGGCGGCACCCCCGTTTCTCTGACAAGGTATGCAATACGGTGAGTAATGACCCGCGTCTTGCCTGATCCAGGCCCCGCGATGATAAGCAGCGGCCCTTCGGCGATTGTGACGGCCCTCTGCTGGGCGCCATTGAGGCCTTCAAGTATGTCTGAGCTCATGGCATACCCGATTCTAACACAGCTACAGTCCCCTCCCTTTCGTCTTCCCTGTGTGGGCGGCTCGCGAACCGCCCGCTGCTCTACCCGAACCCGCCTGTGGCCTCGCCGACCACCTCGCCCACGCCCCCGGAAGCCCCCCCATTCCCACCTCACTGAGTCTCTGTAAAGGCTCTCCCAGCCACTTCGTCCGCAATGGGAAAGATTAACCCCTCGCCACCTCAATTGCCTCCGCCAAATCCACCGACCCCTCATAAAGCGCCCGCCCAACAATCACCGCTTCCGCCCCCGTTTGCACCACCCTGCGTACGTCGTCGAGGCGGGAGACGCCCCCGGAGGCGATGATTGACATGCCCGTATTCTCAACCAGTGCCGCTGTTGCGCCGAAGTTGGGAGAACTCATCGTCCCGTCCCGGCTGATGTCCGTGTACAGGAACCGGCGTGGCCCCAACGCGGCCATCTCCTTCACCAGCTCTGTCGCGTCCACCGAAGTATCCTCCGTCCAGCCCTTGATTGCCACCTTCCCGGCCCGCGCGTCGACGGCGATTATCACCCGCTCCGCCCCCCATCGATGACATATCTCTTCCACCAACGAAGGGTCCTCCACCGCCGCCGTGCCCAGCACCACCTGTTCCACCCCCGCCTCCAGCAGCGCCCGCGCCGATTCGATATTTCGGATGCCCCCACCCACCTGTACGGGAATGGACGTCGCGTACACAATGGCCCTTATGGCCTCCAGATTAGTCGGAATCCCGGAGCGCGACCCCTCCAGGTCCACCACGTGAATGCGAGACGCGCCCGCCCGCTCCCACCGCAGCGCCGTTTCCGCGGGGTCGGTCGAGAAGACCGTTGTCTGCTCAAAGTCACCCTGGTACAGTCGCACACAGGCTCCGTCCTTCAGGTCGATGGCCGGAATCACTTCCACGTCAGCCTACTCTCCCGCTGCCAGCCGCACGAAGTTCTCGTAGATTCGCAGACCCAGCGGCCCGCTCTTCTCAGGGTGGAACTGAGTAGCCGCCACGTTCCCCTTCGCCAGCATGCTGCAAAACCTGACCCCGTATTCTGTCATCCCAACCTCCGTAGATGCCTCATCGGGCTGGGCATAGTAGCTATGGACGAAATAGAAGTAGGAAGGGTTGGGTATGCCCTCCAATAGCGGATGTGTAGCAACGAATTTCACGCTGTTCCAGCCCATGTGCGGCACCTTCTGACCGGCAGGCAGACGCTTCGCCGTCCCCGGAACGACCCCCAGACAGGGCACGTCCCCCTCCTCAGTCCGGTCCATTAGAAGCTGCTGCCCCAGGCAGACTCCCAGCAGAGGCCGCCCCGTCTCCATAAACTCCCGCAGCGCGGGAACAAGCCCCAGCCCCTCCAGCGACTTCATAGCGGAATCGGCGGCTCCCACCCCCGGCACCACGGCGGCGTCGGCGTTCACAAGCTCCCGCAGGTCCCCCGAAATCACCGGAGAAACGCCCGCCTTCGTCAACGCCCTC
>DAOUKX010000089.1:0-4968 GCA_034420855.1 Dehalococcoidia bacterium | reverse complement strand
TGTAATGAGGGTGCGCTTTTGAAGTTCTTGTCTACGGAGTTTTGGGCGAGGGTCTGCTCTCGTAAGCCGTTTCTGGTGCTGGGCATTTGGGGGGTGTTGGTGCTGGTTGCCGGGGCTATGGCGGTGGACAGCGAGATGGGACCGGGGCCTCAGATTGTGGATGTCCTGAAGCCGGCCACGACTACGGAACTGAAGCTTACGGGGTCGGCAGAGTCGTCGCGCGCGGAAAGTTTGCTGGAGGAGCGGGGCGGTCAGACGATGCCGTTGAGGGAGATCGTCATCGTCCAATCGGACGTGCATACCGTCGACAACGCTGAATTTCGTACCAAGGTTGAGGTGCTTTATCACGAACTAATCGTGCTTGGGGCGGATGTCGCAATACCGGAGCGGAGCTACTATACGACCACCCCGCCCGACGAGAACCTGGTGTCTGCGGACCGGATGACCACGTTTATGACGGTGATTATGGCCGGGGACTATGTGGAGGCGGTGAAGAACGTGGAGCACGTTCTGGAGGTGGTTGAGGAGTCCAACGTGGCGGACGGCTTCCGCGTGCTGACGGTTGGTGACGCGAGCATCGCTTTCGAGCAGAACGAGCTGGCGGAGAGGGACTTGAGGCAGGGGGAGCGGATTGGCATCCCGGTTGCGCTGGTGATTCTGGTGGTGTTGTTCGGCACGGTTGCCGCCGTGATTATGCCCATTGGGTTGTCCATCGTAGGGATTATCGTTGCGTTGGGCATAGCGGCGCTCATCGGGCAGACTTTCGACCTGGTCTTCTTCGTGACGCTGATGATAGTGATGATCGGGCTGGCGGTGGGCATAGACTATTCGATATTGATAATCTCGCGTTTCAGAGACGAGAGGGCACGGGGTCGGAGCAAGATGGAGGCCATAGAGCGCGCGGGCGCCACGGCGGGGCGGACGGTGATGTTCAGCGGGTTGACGGTGGTAATTGCCCTGCTTGGGATGTTCATTGTTCCGTTTTCGTTCTTCCAGTCGTTGGGGGTAGGAGCGATACTGGTGGTGCTGGTGGCGCTTTCGGCGACGTTTACCTTCCTGCCTGCGAGCCTGGCAGTGTTCGGAGACCATTTGGAGCGGCTGCCCGTACCATTCTTTGGAAGGAAGTCCGCAGGCGCCGTGCAGGGCGAGGGATCTCCGAAGGACGGGTTCTGGGAAGGGGTGACGCGGCTGGTGATGCGGTACCCGCTCATCAGCATCCTCGTGGTGGGCGTGCCGATGGTGTTTGTGACGCTCTTCTACTTCCAGTGGCCGGGCATCAACACGGGGCTGAACGGGGTGGACGTGTTTCCCGAGGGGGCTGAGACCCGGGAGGCGTTCTTTGTAATGGAGGAGAAGTTCTCCTTTGGGCTGGTGAACCCCACGGACGTGGTGATAGACGGAGACGCGGGGCATCCCGCAGTGCAGGGTGCCACGGTGCAGCTTTTGACTTCCCTGTCGACGCATCCGGGAGTGACGGTATTTCCCGTTCCGATTGTGAACGAAGCTAGAGACCTGACCCATTTAACGGTGTTCATCGACGGAGAACCTCGCAGCCAGGAAGCCGTGGACGCGGTGACGACGATCCGGGAGGAGTACGTGCCGCAGGCTTTCGACGGCGTTGACGCCGAGGTGGCTGTGGGGGGCGTGACGGCGGTGGTGGCCGACGTTTTCTCCATTGTGGACAGATTTACGCCCATAGTGTTTGCCTTCGTGCTGGGGTGCAGCTTCCTGATACTGATGCTGGTGTTCCGCTCGATAGTTATTCCCATCAAGGCGGTGTTCATGAACCTGCTTTCGGTGGGTGCGGCCTACGGTCTGATTGTGCTGGTATTCCAGAGGGGCATTGGCGCGGACCTGTTGGGGTTCCAGCGTGCGGAGGTCATCGACGCGTGGATACCGCTGTTCCTGTTCTCGATCCTTTTTGGTTTGTCCATGGACTATCACGTGTTCCTGCTGAGCCGCATACGGGAGCGGTACGATCAGACGGGAGACAACCGGGAGGCGGTGGCCTACGGTCTGCGGTCGACGGCGGGGATCATCACGGGTTGCGCTCTGATTATGGTGGCGGTTTTCGGGGCCTTCGCCATGGGAGATACGATAATCAACCAGCAGGTGGGTTTCGGGCTGGCGGTGGCCGTACTACTGGATGCGACCCTTGTGAGGTCGGTGCTGGTGCCGGCAAGCATGGAGTTCCTGGGTCGTCGAAACTGGTATCTGCCTTCATTCCTCAGCTGGCTGCCGGACGTGCGGGTGGAACCGGAGGAAGACGAATCGACGGCTGTCTCCGGACGAAGCTCATAAAGCAATGAAGATACCGACGGACTACACGGAGGGATACCGGGAAGCTCTAGCAATAGACCCGGCCAGGGCCGGTAATTACGTTCTGCACACGACCATTGGGGACCCGGAAGCAGACGAGATGATGGAGGAGCTTTCCGGGCTTCCGCAATCACAGACCATGGAGTACTTCAGGGCGGGGATGGAAGCTGACCACAGCAGCAGGCTGGCCGATGCTCCAGAGGTAGTGAGGAAATTCTTCCGCTCGATTGCTCAAGAACCGGACTGGGTGGACCATGAGGCGCTTATGCCGGGGGTCCGGATGTTTCACAGGAACTCCAAACTGGTGCTGGGAGGCATGGTGGGGGGAACCCTGATCGAGGGTTTCTCTACGAACATCGCCAAGTCCTTCTTCATAACAGGGAGGCTGCGGGACCAGGGTGTGAGGAGACTTCAACAGAATAACCGTCACATGGTGGAGATCTTCATGCCCGGGGGTCTGGACAGGCATGGCGATGGCTGGAAGCTTTCCGTTAGGATACGGCTGGTGCACGCCCAGGTGAGGCGTCTGCTGAATGCGTCGGGGGATTGGGACACGGAGGCTTGGGGAACGCCCCTCAGCGCCGCGCACGTGGGCTTCGCGATTACGGCATTTTCGGCGAGGCTTCTGAAGCACCTTAAGAGCCTGGGGGCGAAGTTCAATGAGGTGGAGCGGGAGGGGTTCATGAACGTGTGGCGCTATTCCGGGTATTTGATGGGGATTCCTGAGTCGATCTTGTATGAGGACGAGGCCGATGCGCTGGAATTGTTCAAGATAGGTGTGATGTGCGAGCCGGAGCCCGGTTTCGAGTCTGTGGCGATGGCGAACTCCCTGGTGAACTCGGCGCCGCTGGTTATCGGGATTACAGACCCCGCGGCTCGTCAGCAGCTGGTGAAGTATGTGTACGGGGTATCGCGGGCGCTGATTGGGAAACCGATGGCGAAGAGCCTAGGGTATCCGGACGGGATGACGTTCGGGACTTTGCCCTTGTTCAGGATACAGGTGAAGTACGAGCGGCTTCTCAACAGGCTAATGCCGAAGCATTCTAGCCAGACGAATTTCAACAACTTTACGGGGCTGCTGGAAGCTTCGGTGTTTGACGAGGCGGGGATCAGCTACCGGCTGCCGGACCACGTGTATGCGGAGGAGTCGAGGAAGTGGTGAGGACTTGACGCCGGGAACGCCGATTTGCAGTTGTGCCTTGAGAAACTGTTTGAAGGCGGCAGATCAGCAACAAGAGAGCGGAATATAGTCGGGACTAATTCGGGAATTGGTTGGTTTTAGTCGTCTCTCCTTTACGACGCTCGTAGATGGTCGGACAGGACTTGGGAGATGGTCCTTCGGGAAGTTGAAACAATGGTTGGATTCGATTCAAGGTAGTAAGGCAGCGCAATAAGCGCGACGGACAAGGCCCAGCCACGCCCCCTATGCCAAGCAGCGTCGTCCAGATCCAAGGCGTCCCGGAATATCTTGCGGGTTGACGGGCCAAGGTAATTCCAGGCGACCATCAGGTCACAGGCGGGGTCTCCAATTGTCAGTTCTCCGAAGTCAATCACGGCAGACAGCCGCCCGTGGCTCACCAATAAGTTGCCAGGGGCAAGGTCTCCGTGGAGGCAGACTCCCGGGCCGTTCCAGGGTGGAGCGGCAAGGGCATCTTCCCATGCCGAAGTTGCGGCCTGCACATCGATTATACCTGTGAGGGAAAGGATAGCGGCACGAGTCTCTGAGTCGCGTTGCTGCAGGGATACACCTCTAGCTCCACGAGGAGGAGCAGCAGCTGCCCGGGTGTAGTCAAACCGCCGCATAGCGCAGACGAACAGGGCGAGACTGAGGGCTGCTTCCCCCGGATTGTTCACCGGCATAGTGAGGGCGCTTTCGCCTTGCAGCCATTGATGGATGGACCACTTCCAAGGGTATCCGAATTCGGGAGCGCCTAACCGGATAGGTTTTGGTATCGAGAGTGGGAGGTGTGGGGCGAGGAGAGGAAGCCACTGACTTTCGCTTTCCGGCTGTTCGGCGGCCCAGTGGATGCGTGGCAATCGGATGACCATTTCTTCGCCAAGGCGGAAGATGGCGTTGTCGGTTCCGGTATATGGAATCGGTCTCAGCTTCAATTGTTGCCAGACGGGGAACTGGCTGGAGATCAAGCGCTTTACTTGCCCGGCATTGATGAGCGCCTCGTTTGCGTACATTTTTTGAAGGGTCATTGGAGGCTTGTCACAGATGGTGTCTGTGCAGGGAATGAGTCTTGAAATCGAGATAGTGTCTTTGAGGTTATCCTTGGCTGAGCGGGTGGCGACTCCGATGGGGCCGCGCTTTCCGGGAGTGATCTTCAGAGAGGTGGGAATTATCCACTCTGAACCGTCCATAACACCTCAAGCATATCTCCCTCTTCGTCATACCAGATGGATACTCTCTTGCTTGTCATGCTCACCCTCCCTCGACGTTACTTGCAGGGGCGACTCGTGGAGATGAAAGAGTAGGCCTTCTCCATTCTACTCACCAGGCAGGGTTTGGGACAGGTGCTATAATGCGGGTCGCGTCAATGGTTGGGCAAGTCCGATTGGTGGGGGTTGGGCGTAGGAGAAGGTATGGGTGGGGAGAGTTTTAGTTGGGTTGGGAAGGAGTTTTGTGAGCAGGATTTCTTGGGC
>DAOUKX010000088.1:0-18226 GCA_034420855.1 Dehalococcoidia bacterium | reverse complement strand
GCCGAGGAGTGGATCAACGCCTTCAACTACGGCTACGACCAGCCCCGCCGTAACGACAGCTTCAATATCACCACCGACATTGTCACCCACCCCATAGACAGCAGCCTCCACCTCGCTCGCATCGCCTTCCAGGCACCCGAACTAGACTACGACTCCACCCCCGTAAACGTCACCCTCGTCATGGACGCCTCAGGCTCCATGGGTGACGGCAACCGCCTGGACATAGCCAGAGAAGCCGCAGAGTCCATCCGACTCAGCCTCAGAGACCAGGACCGCATCGCCATCGTCCACTTCGACAGCAACGTCCTCTCCCAGTACACCGTCGAGCATAGCCATCCCGGGGATGCTGCGGTGGAACGCTCCATCCAGAATCTCAGACCCGGCGGATCCACCAACGTCCAGGCAGGCCTCAACGAGGGCATCTGGCTCGCTGACCAGGCCCGATGGCAGAACCCCCACGCCTACAACTACATCATCCTCATGTCCGACGGCGTCGCCAACGTCGACGCCACAGACCCCTTCGCCATCCTCGAGACCACCGCAGATAGCGACAGCTCCAACCCCCTCCGACTCATCACCATCGGCGTCGGCATCGAAAACTTCAACGACTTCCTCCTCGAACAGCTCGCCCAGCACGGCAACGGCTGGTACAGATACCTCTCCGACGTCAACCAGGCAAGGGCCACCTTCACACGCGAGAACTGGCTCGCCCTCTCAATCCCCTTCGCCGACGCCACCCGCGCCCAGGTCACCTGGGACCAAAACGTCGTAAACTGGTGGCGCATCGTCGGCTACGAAAACCGCCTCACCTCCGACGAGTCTTTCACCCAGGCCCGCAGGGAGTTCGCAGAGATCCCCGCAGGCACCGCCACAACAGTCTTCTACGAACTCGAACTCAGTGACCAGTGGTTCACCGGCCCCCTCACTTTCGGCGACGTGGAAATCCGCTGGGTCACCCCCGCAACCCAGGAGTCCAACCGCCAGCACGCCGCCGTATCCAGCCACAACCTCGACTTCAACTTCGCCGACCCCATGCTGAGACTCGGGGCTATCGTGGCCCTTTCCTCCGATCGCTACAGCAGCCTTCCCTGGGCCAACTCCTCCACCCCCTCGGTGCATCAGGACCTGCTCTTCCTGTGGGAACAGTTCCTCTCCTTGGAGGGTAGTCTCGGCCAACTGGGCGCCTACCAGGACCTGTCCTTCCTGCTAAGCCATATCACCCGCAATTCACAGCAGGCAACTCGACATTCGGGGTACACCAGGTAGCCCCCCTGACGCCATTCCAAAGGTCACACCTGCAAAGAGGCCCGGCGGGATTAAACTCCCACCGGGCCTCTTCTTTCTCCTCAAATCAACCCGTCCGCACCCACCAAAAAACTTCTACCCCAAAGCCTCAGTCAACGGCGGCATGAGCGTGGACGGCGTGAGACTGGCACCCCACCCAGGCTTGCCCGTCCTCGTAGAATTCCTTCTTCCAGATGGGCACCTCCTCCTTGATCCGGTCCACCACGTAGCCGCAGGCCTGGAAGGCCTCCTTCCGGTGCGGCGAAGCCACCGCCACCACCAGGCTGATGTCCTCAATCTCCAACCGCCCAATCCGGTGAAAGATAGAAACGTCCTGAACAGGCCACTTCTCCGTCACCTCAACGGCTATCGCCCGCAGCTTCCTCAACGCCATCGGCCGGTACGCCTCGTAATCCAGGTAAAGCACAGTCTTCCCCATCGAAGTCCGACGAGTGGTCCCCAGAAACGTCACCACCGCTCCGTTGCTGTCGCGCCGCACCGACGCCGTGATGGGCTTGGGGTCTATTGCCTTGTCCGTTATCTCAATCATCTCGTTCCCACCATGTCATTCTAAACGTAGGACACTCCCCTCAGCCGCCCTAACCCCTCTCTTCCCTTCTCCCGCGAAGGCGGGAGTCCATCCTCTCCCCCTCCCCTTTTGTCCCTTCCCCCTCGACGGGGGAAGGTTAGGATGGGGGTGATTGGGGTGGTGTGGGGATAGGTCTGGAGTCTCGCAAAGGTCTCCGACGGCGTGAGATGAGGGACGATCCATCGCCGCCCCACCCCCGCTCACCGGCGGAATCAGCGCAACCTCGTCCCCCTCCCGAAGCATCAGCCCCCCCTCCGCATACTCTTCGTTGACCGCCGCGACGATTTCCACGTCTGGCGGCGCGAGGTCGGGGTAAGCGCCCCGGATCTCCCGCAGCAGTTCCGCGAGCGTTGCCGACTCCGGCAGCTCCCAGCCGCGTCCGGACGCGCCCGCCCGCTCCCGGTAGAGGGCAAAAAATCGCACGTTAACCTTCAACTTAACTTACACCCCACGCTTGATCGTCTCTCCATTCCCGCGAAGGCGGGAATCCATCCCTCTTCCCTCCTCTCCCGTCCTGGGAGAGGATTGAGGTGAGGGTTTCCCCCTCAACCGGGGAAGATTGAGCCTGCCCTGAGCCTGTCGAAGGCATAGCGGTGAAGACCCTCGTAGAAACAAGCCCCCTAATGATACTCCTTGCCCTGCTCCAACGCAGCCTGTATCGACTTCACCAGCCGCCTGGCCGATTCTGCGTCGATTTCAACTGCCACGCGCGCTCCGGGCCCCTTACTGGTGTCCACAAAGTCGATGTTCAGCGCGTGGTCGAAGGGCGCGTTGAAGGGGTGGTCGTAGGACACGTTCACCTGGTCCACCTTTATCCAGTCCTGCGTCCCCTTGCCGGTGCCGGAAATGGGCGCCGTCTCCACAATCATTGTGCACATCGCGTCACTCCTGACCTAGCCCTTCAGATGCTTCCCGAAGAACGAAAATACCTTCTGCCAGCCGTCCACGGCCTGCTCCTGGCGGTACATGGGCTTGTCGTAGTAGAAGAAGCCGTGCCCGGCGTTCTCGTACATGTGGAACTCGATGTCCTTGCCTTGCTTCTTCAGCTCCTTCTCGTGCGTAGCGACCTGGTCCGGCGGCGGCGACACGTCCTCCTCACCGAACAGTCCCAGCAGCGGACAGCACAGGTCTGCGGTCAGGTCGTGCGGAGCCACGGGCTGCTGCTGCGTCAGAGCGTCCGCCGCCTGGATAACGTTCCCGCCCCAGCACTCCACCGCGGCGTCCCAGCCCGTGGTGCTGCAGGCAATCAAAAAGGTGTGGCGTCCGCCGGAGCACGTCCCGATGACCCCCACCTTACCGCTGGTGTAGGGAAGGTTGTTGACATAGTCCCTAGCGGCTACCGAGTCGGCGATGACGTGTTCGTCGTAGGCGCCGCCCTTGCTCCGCGTCAGCGCCGCCACGTCCTCGGCGGTGCCGTGTCCGAAGTCATAGAACAGGTTGGGACAGATGGCAACGTAGCCGTGGTGAGCGAACTTGCGGGTGAATTCCTTGTATAGCTCGTCCCAGCCGGGAATGTGGTGCACCAGCACCACCGAGGGGAAGGGGCCCGACCCCATTGGACGGGCGAAGTAGGCGTTGATGTTCACCCCGTTGTGCCCCTCCAGACTGATGGTCTCGGCAATCATGCCTTCGTACATATCCGTTGTGTACATTTTTCTTATCCTTTCTTTGGATGCGACGTTCCTATGTCTTGATTCTGAAATCCCTTCTATCGGAGAAATGCTCTACATTAATTTACGGGAATTGCCCCCGTTGTCAACCTTCCCCCTTCTTCATCCTTACCCCTCCTCCCAAATGTCATTCCGAGCGAAGCGGAGCGGAGTCGAGGAATCTCGCCACCGGAAATCGCCAAACTGCCACCACGCCCCCCTCTTCCCCCTCACCCATAGCGGCGACTCGCAAGCCACCCACCACCTCTACCCGCGCCCAAACCTAACCTCCAACTTGCCGCAACGCATTTGCCCGCTCACCCTGAGCCTGTCGAAGGGTCGAGCGTCCTACGCCACCCCCAATCTCCCGAGCCTCTTCTTCGTCACCCCTGCGAAAGCAGGGGCCTATTACGGGGCGGTGCCGGGCTGGGTCCCCGCCCCCCATTCCCGCCTTCGCGGTAATCCATCGCCTCCCCTCTTATCTCCTTCCCCTCCGCCGACCCCAAGAGTCCCGCAGCGCCACCGTCCGATTGAATACAAGCGCCCCTGGCCTCGAATCAGCCCCGTCCACGCAGAAGTACCCGACCCGCTCAAACTGGTACGGCGGGCCCGCCTCTGCCGCCGCCATCCCCGGCTCCAGCTTGCAGCCCTCCAGCGTCGCCAGGGAGTCCGGGTTCAAATGCTCCTTGAAGTCCCCCTCCTCCGGTTCCTCCCCCGAAAACAGATGGTCATATAGACGCACCGTGGCGTCCACCGCGTCCTTCGCCGAGACCCAGTGAATCGTCCCGCGCACCCGACGTCCGTCAGGGGCGTTCCCACCTCTCGTCGCGGGGTCGTAGGTGCAACGCACCTCCGTCACCTCCCCCAACTCCGGGTCCTTGGTGAATCCCACGCACTTCACCAGGTAGGCGTATCTCAGCCACACCTCCCGACCCGGCGCCAGCCGGTAGAACTTCCGCGGCGGATCTTCCATGAAGTCGCCCCGCTCCACGTACAGAATCTTGGAGAAGGGCACTTGGCGCGTCCCCATGGAATCGTCCTCAGGATTGTTGATGGCGGTCATCTCCTCCGTCTGTCCCTCCGGGTAGTTTTCGATGACCAGCTTCAGCGGATGCAGCACCCCCATGACCCGACGCGCCTTCCGGTTCAGGTCCTCCCGCACACAGTGCTCCAGCATCTGAATCTCCACCGTGTTCGGACGCTTGGCTATCCCCAGCCTATCGTTGAAGGTCCATAGAGCCTCCGGCGTGTACCCCCGACGTCGCATCGCCGAAAGTGTCGGCATCCGCGGGTCGTCCCACCCCGAAACGTACCCTCCCGAAACCAGCTCTCGCAGCTTCCGCTTGCTCATCACCGTGTGGGTCAGGTTCAGACGCGCAAACTCTATCTGCTGCGGATGATGTATCCCCAGTTTCTCGACCAGCCAGTCGTAGAGCGGGCGGTGGTCCTCGAACTCAAGGCTGCACAGCGAGTGTGTGATGCCCTCGATGGAGTCCGACTGCCCGTGGGCGAAGTCATAAGTCGGATAGATGCACCACTCGTCGCCCGTGCGCTGGTGGTCCAGATGCAGGATGCGATATAGCACGGGGTCGCGCAGGTTTAGGTTCCCGGAGCCCATGTCTATCTTCGCCCGCAGCACCCGCGCGCCGTCTTCGAACTCCCCCGCCCTCATCCGACGGAACAGGTCCAGGTTTTCCTCCACGCTCCTGTCCCGATAAGGACTCGGAATCCCCGGCTCCGTAAACGTTCCCCGGTGTTCCCGGATCTCCTCCTGCGACAGGTCGCAGACGTACGCCAGCCCCGCCTTGATCAGTCGCTCGCCATACTCATAAAGCTGCTCGAAGTAGTCCGACGCGTAGTAGAGGTGGTCCCCCCAGTTGAGTCCCAGCCAGCGTAGGTCCTCCTGGATGGCGCGGACGAATTCTTCCTCTTCCTTGGCGGGGTTCGTGTCGTCGAACCGTAGATGGCAGACGCCCTCGTAGTCTTTGGCGATGCCGAAGTTGATGAACGCCGCCTTGGTGTGCCCGATGTGGAGGTATCCGTTGGGTTCCGGCGGAAACCGCGTGACCACCTTGCCCTGAAACCGTCCGTTTTCGTTGTGCGACTCGATAATGGCGCGAATAAAATCGGTGGAAGGGGCGCTCTCGACCCTGGCCTTCTGCGTTGTCATCTACTGGAAACTCTGCTTGAAAGTGATGCAACAACCATACCCAAACCCGCCCCAATCCACAAGAAGTCTGCTCCCCTCTTCACCCTTCCCCCTCTATGGAGACCGTTCCATCACCGTCATTCCGGCTTCCGCCGGAATCCCCTCTTACCTCTTCCCCTTAACGGGGGAAGATTGAGATGGGGGTGAATCCCCATCCCGCTCACCCTGAGCTTGTCGAAGGGTCGAGCGGGCAGGCGTCCCCAATCACCACAAGTCATCCCGAGCGAAGCGTAACGGAGTCGAAGAATCTCGCCACGGACACACCAACAACCGCATCCACAAACCCCCTGCGCTATAATACGCTATAATATGTGAATAGGAGGGATGGCCGAGTGGACTAAGGCGGCGGTCTTGAAAACCGCTTCTCGTCTTGCGCGAGACGTGGGTTCGAATCCCACTCCCTCCGCCACCCCATTGAACCCCTGCCATGTATCCACCCTACACTTGTTTGTCATTGGCCAGGCGTTCAGTCTGAAGACCGTTACTCCATCGGAAGTTGGTCGTACCTTGCAGCCAGGAATTGTCCGACCAAAATCCCCAATAGTCCACCCGCCACCGCTATGGAAGTTGCTGACAACGAATACACGGTCCGTAGGTCATCGCATCCGGATACGTAGCCGGATAGGGAATCGTCACCCCCGCATTGGAGGAATACAATCACAAAGATCAGACCGTTTAGCCCGGGTACTATCCCTATCAGAAACCCAACCACGGATGCGGCGCCCCTGCTCTTGACTATAGGCTGACTGCATCGTTTACGGATGAAGCCAATCAACGTTCCTATCACAGATCCCAGAAGCCCCCCGATGGCTGCAAACATGAGAGGTGGCCACACGACATCTACAAGATAGACAGTTTGGTTGACTCCCAGCCCACCCATAGCTCGTGCCAACAACCAAATCAGTCCGATGGACGCTCCAAGTACAAGACCTGCAAGTACTTTTCGGAGAACCATAAAAGCCACCTATCCCACGCCTGAAACATTGTTGGCGCTGGGTTCCGCCTGTCGCGGCACAGCTGCCGTATGACAGCATAGCCGAGACGTCGCCGCTAATCCCACCTCCTCCCCACGGCCCACTATCACCTCCAGGGACTACGAGGGCCACCGCACGCGTCACACCTGAAAACACCGGGCGCGAAACGGCAATCGAACTACTGGGGCTTTGGCGGTGGAGGCTCGGTAAATTCCAGGCCCTGCTCCTCAGCTTCGTCCCGACGCCTCTCCCAGTCCCGCATCCAAGCCTCCCACATCTCAAGCTTTCCCTTCTCAATGCCCTCTGTCAAACCCTCCGCCCTGCCCTCTTCCTTTCCTTCATTAAATCGCTTTTTGAGGTGTCTCTCGGATAACAGCACAGTTCCCTCCACAATGACAATGCGGCTGCGGCGCTGATGACCACCACAGCTCCCATGAAACTCACAACGGCATGCGCCTGCCCATTGCCATACAGAAATGCGAGGATGCTGCCCGGCAGGAACAGCACGAGAAATAAAAGGAGAAACCAACCTTCGCTATGCTTTGGCAATAACATCCGCAGCCACAGTATGCCCTAAATGTTCTACCGCATCACCTCAAGCAGAATCAGCTTGACGAATGCCGTAATTTTTCCCTACAATATAGGGGATCGTGGCGGCTTGTCCGCTGCGTTTATGTGTTTGGGCGAGGATGCGGGCCCCAGTGGCGCAATGGCAGCGCAGCCGACTTGTAATCGGCAGGTTAGCGGGTTCGAATCCCCTCTGGGGCTATACCTCCAAACACCGAATACGACTGAAGAAGGGAAACACAAACGCCCAACCCGTTGGCCTGCAATTTCACCTGTGATAAACTATACCCACCCTTGTTTTTCGGAGGGGTGGGTGAGTGGTTTAAACCACCAGACTGTAAATCTGGCGCTCGAAAGGGCTTCGCAGGTTCGAATCCTGCCCCCTCCACCATCGATTGGCCTATAGCAACATCCCAACCAAACTCACTGCCCACATAGCTCAGACGGTAGAGCACGCCCTTGGTAAGGGCGAGGTCGACGGTTCAAGTCCGTCTGTGGGCTCCAGCAGACACCCAGGACCCAAATTTAATTATCTATATAGCAGGAGGAACCTAGATGGCAAAGCAGAAATTTGAGAGAGGTAAGCCTCACGTAAACGTCGGCACCATCGGCCACGTTGACCACGGGAAGACCACCCTCACTTCGGCCATGACCATGGTTCTCGCAAACCAGGCCACAGGCACTAACTACCGCGCTTTCGACACCATCGACAACGCCCCCGAAGAGAAGGCCCGCGGCGTGACCATCAACATCGCCCACATCGAGTACGAGACCGAAAATCGCCACTACGCCCACGTGGACTGCCCCGGCCACGCCGACTACATCAAGAACATGATCACCGGCGCAGCCCAGATGGACGGCGCCGTCCTCGTCGTCAGCGCCCCTGACGGCCCCATGCCCCAGACCCGGGAGCACATCCTCCTGGCACGCCAGGTCGAAGTCCCCCGCATCGTCGTCGCCCTCAACAAGGTAGATGCCATGGACGACGAAGAGCTGCTGGAGCTGGTCGAGCTGGAAGTTCGCGAGCTACTCAGCGAGTACAACTTCCCCGGCGACGACACCCCCGTCGTCCGCGTCAGCGCCCTCAAGGCCCTTGAAGAGCAGGAAGCCGGCAACAGCGACGGGCCCTGGAGCCAGAACATCCTCGAGCTCATCTCCGCCATGGAAGACTACATACCCGTCCCCGAACGTCCCAAGGACCGCCCCTTCCTCATGCCCGTTGAAGACGTCTTCAGCATCAAGGGCCGCGGCACCGTCGTTACCGGCCGCGTCGAGCGGGGCACCATCCGCACCAACGACCCGGTGGAAATTGTAGGCTTCGGCAAGACCTCCATGACCGTCGCCACCGGCCTCGAAATGTTCCACAAGACCCTGGACGAGTCCGAGGCAGGCGACGCCGTAGGCGTCCTCCTCCGCGGCGTAGATCGTGAGGAGGTCGAGCGCGGCGAAGTCCTAGCCCAGCCCGGCACCATCCAGCCCCACGCCAAGGCCAAGGCCGAGGTCTACGTCCTCAGCAAGGAGGAGGGCGGTCGCCATACCCCCTTCTTCACCGGCTACAAGCCTCAGTTCTACATCCGCACCAGCGACATTACCGGCGAGATCAGGCTGGAAGAGGGCGTGGAAATGGTCATGCCCGGCGACAACACTACAATGGAGATCAACCTCATCTACCCCATCGCCATGGAGGAAGGCCTCCACTTCGCCATCCGCGAGGGTGGCCGAACCGTCGGCGCGGGGGTCGTCACCAGCGTAGGAGAATAGAAAATGGCTAGAAGGCGCGGGGAAGTCAGAATCCTCGTCACCATGCAGTGCTCAGACTGCCGGGAGAGGAACTACATCACTAGCAAGAACCGACGGAACGACCCGCAGCGGCTGGAGCAGCGAAAGTACTGCTCCCGCTGCCGGCGCCACCGTGCCCACCGAGAGGTGCGCTAGATGAGCACCCGCGGTCCCGGAACCGCCGCTTTCCGCCGTCCCAGCCAGGACCAGATGCGGCGGTTCCGCCCCATCGAGTTCATCAAAGAGGTCATCGCGGAACTGCGAAAGGCCGTCTGGCCCACCCGGGAGGAGACCATCCGACTCACCTGGGTCGTGCTGGTCATCGGCGCCCTCGTCGGCTCAATCCTCGGCCTCTACGACTTCACCCTTTCCAGGACCCTCACCCAGTACGTCATACTCCCCTAGCCTTTCAATCATCCCCACCACCGTTTCGCCAGAGAAATGAAAGCTACGCCTGAAATCCAAGAACACTCTGACTGGTACATCGTCCACACCTACTCCGGCCAGGAAGACAGGGTCAAGAAGAACCTGGACATCCGCATCCAGAGCCTGGACATGCAGGACCGAATATACCAGGTGGTCGTGCCCACCGAGGAGGAAATCGTCATCCGGGACGGCAAGCGTCGCAAGGAACGCCGCAAGGTCTTCCCCGGCTACATCCTCATTCAGATGAAAATGGACGACGAAAGCTGGTACGCCGTGCGGAACACCCCCGGCGTCACGGGCTTCGTTTCCACCGAAGACGAACGGGACAAGCGACAGAAGCCCATCCCCATGGAGCCCGAGGAAGTCGCCTCCATCATGTCCCAGCTTGAAACCGGACGACCCCGCGTCAGCGTGGGACTGCAGGTCGGTCAGACCGTACGCATCACCGCAGGCCCCTTCGCCGACTTCATGGGCACCGTTGGAGAAGTGGACCCCGACCGCTCTCGCATAAGGGTGCTAGTCTCCTTCTTCGGCAGGGAGACCCCCGTGGAGCTCGACTTCCTCCAGGTGGAAAAGCTCTGAGAAACCCCATGAAAATCGCCACCAAATCCCTTCCCCTTCGATGGGGGAAGGTTAGGATGGAGGTGAAGAATCTCGCCCCAAGACAGACAGTGAACCAAGGGTTAAAAGGTTCCACGAGATTCCTGACAAGACAAACAGTGGAGCAAGGGTTATAGAAAAATGGCAAAGAAAGTTAGAGCAGTCATCAAGTTGCAGCTTGCCGCCGGGCAGGCCAGCCCGGCCCCACCCGTCGGCCCCGCCCTCGGTCAGCACGGCGTCAACATCATGGCGTTCGTAAAGGAGTACAACTCCCGCACCGCCAACCAGGGCGGCAACATCGTTCCCGTCCACCTCACCGTGTTCGAAGACCGCTCCTTCACCTTCGTCACCAAGACGCCCCCGGCCTCCGACATGCTCCGAAGGGCCGCCGGCATCGAGAAAGGCGCGTCCCTGGCCCAGGAGAAGGCCGGCGCCGTCAAGCGCAGCGCCCTGGAGGAGATCGCCAAGCAGAAAATGGCCGATCTCAACGCCAAGGACCTGGCAGGCGCCACAAAGATTATCGAAGGCACCGCCCGAAGCATGGGCATCGAAATTAGCGAGGACTAGCATAATGAAGCAAGGCAAGAGGCTCCGGGATTCCATAGACACTCTGGACGCAGACAAGCTCTATCTGCTCGACGAAGCAGTGGAGGCGCTCCAGTTGATCTCCACCGTAAACTTCGACGAGACCGTGGAGCTCCATCTCCGCACCAGCGCCGACCCCCGCCACGCAGACCAGCTTGTGCGCGGCGTCGCCATGCTCCCTCACGGCCTCGGAAAGACCGTCCGTGTCCTCGTCTTCGCCGACGGAGAAGCCGCCACCATTGCGAAGGAAGCCGGCGCAGACTACATCGGCGACAACGAGGTCATCAAGAACATCCAGGACGGCTGGGTGGACTTCGACGTTGGACTCGCCATCCCTGAAATGATGAGCAAAATTGGCAGGCTCGGACGGGTCCTCGGCCCCCGCGGCCTCATGCCCAACCCCAGGACCGGCACCATGGTCCAGATGCAGGACCTGCCCCGCGCCATCGACGAAGCAAAGAGGGGTCGCGTGGAATATCGCATCGACCGGACGGCCATCATCCACGTCCCCGTAGGCAAGATCAGCTTCCCCAAGGACAAGCTGGTGGAGAATATCGCCACCATCGTGGACGCGGTCCTGAAGTCCCGCCCCTCCAGCGTTAAAGGGGCCTTCATCAGGACGGCATTCCTCACAAGCACCATGGGGCCCAGCATCAAGCTTGACGTGAACGCCCTCATGTCTGTTAAAGTAGAATAGCCACAGAAAAATAGACCGTAAACCGGCCGCTCAAGACAGCAGGTTCCCAGCCAGGGATTAAACCGCCTGCCGAGGCGCCCCGGAAAGACCGGCTCCCAACGGAGCCCCTCATTCCCGGCGCACGAGCGCTGGGAATTTTTACGCCAGGAGAACCCCAAAACCCATGCCAACCGATAGAAAAATCCAACAGGTGGCGGAAATTAAGGAGCGCCTCGAACGCTGCAGCATCGCCGTCTCCACCAATCCCACTGGCCTCGACGCCAACGACATGAACGAACTGCGTCGCCGCCTCAGGGAGCGGGACGTGGAATACCGCATCGTCAAGAACACCCTCACCTACATCGCCGCCGAGGAGGCCTTCAAGCCCCATCTCCGTGACGTGGTAAACGGCCCGACGGGCCTGGCCCTCGGCTACGATGACCCTCGGCTGGTGGCCCAGACCCTGGAGGAGTTCATCCGCGCCACCCGCTCCTCCCTCGCCATCCAGGGCGCCCTGCTTAACACCCGCGCCCTGTCGGCGGAGGAGGTCCACATCCTCGCAGGCCTTCCCTCCCAGGAAGTGCTGCTGAGCCAGCTTCTCGGGCAGATACAGCACCCCATATCCCGGCTGGTGGGCCAGCTTCAAGCACCCATTAACGGACTCGTCAACACCCTGAGCGCCACCATTGGCGGATTGGGCAACGTCCTCCAGCAGCGTATACAGCAGTTGGAAAACGAGTCCGACTCTTAGGCTCACCCCCAAGCCGGTGCGCCTCAAAATCAACTTCAACAACGAATAACATAAACCCAGAGGAACAAAAAAGGAGAGAAAATGAGTAACGAAGAAATTCTTGAAGCAATCAAGGGTATGACAGTTATGGAGCTTTCGGAGCTGGTCAAGGCACTGGAAGACCAGTTCGGCGTCTCTGCCGCCGCTCCCGTGGCAGTGGCCGCTCCCGTAGCCGCCACTGCCAATGGTGACGCCCCCGCCGCCGTCGAGGAGGAGCAGACCGAGTTCTCCGTCGTCCTCACCGATATCGGCTCCAACAAGATCAACGTCATTAAGGCCGTCCGCGAAGTCACCACCCTCGGCCTCCGTGAGGCCAAGGCCGTGGTCGAGGCTGCTCCCAAGGCTATCAAGGAAGGCGTGAGCAAGGACGAGGCTGAAGAGGTCCAGAAGAAGCTGGAAGCCGCCGGAGCCAAGGCCGAACTCAAGTAGGCCCCTCCAAAACCTCTTCCCCCTCCCCATCCCCCATTCCCGCGAAGGCGGGAATCCATCTCCTCCCTTCTCCCTCCTCTCCCAACCTGGGAGAGGATTGAGGTGAGGGTAATGGGGGCAGAATGGGGCATCTCCCTTCCCCCTAGATGGGAGAAGGCTGGGCCTGTCCTGAGCTTGTCGAAGGAATGGGGGTGATTCGCGTGACATCTATGTCACGTCCAGCAGAAATGCAAAGGCCGATTAAGAGCGCATCATGAGCCGCAGAAAAGACAGAGCGCGCTTCCTCGCCCAGAAGCGCCTGAACCCGGACTACCTGGGCTTCCGGGGCTACGACAGCCTCGCCCAAACCTCGGCGCCGCCGCTGGAGAAGGTCACCTGCTCCATTTGCGGCCGCATCCGGAACGTGCCCGTGGGCGTCGCCGCCGAGCATGCCGACGACTACGTTTGCGCCACCTGTCGGGAAGAGTTGGAGGAAGAATCCGAAGGGGACGCCGGCTAGAAGCACCCCCATGGAGCAGCCTCCAACTATTCCCTACAGCACCATGATTCGGGACACTCTTTCCACGGAGCGTCCCCGGGAAAAGCTCAAGAACTTCGGCCCGGCCTACCTCAGCAACGCTGAACTCATCGCCATCCCGCTCAGGGTCGGCGTCAAGGGCGAAGGCGTCGTCACCATGGCCCAGCGTCTTCTCCAACGCTTCGGCGGACTGCCCGGCCTGGCGAGGGCCAACTTCGTCGAACTCTGCGCCGAACACGGCATCAGCGAGGCCAAGGCCTGCCAGGTTCTGGCGGCCATGGACCTGGGACGTCGTCTCTCCAGTCTCAAGACCATCGGCAACCCCAGGGTCAGCTCTGCGAGAGACGTGGCGAACCTCCTCTTCGGTGAGATGAGCTTCCTCGATAGAGAACACCTCAAGACGGTGCTGATCAACACTAAGAACGAGGTTATGGGCATCCGGGAGATCTACGTCGGCAACGTGAATTCATCCATAGCGCGGCCCATCGAAGTCTTCAAACCCGCCATCCGGTAAAACTACCCCGCCATAGTCGTCGTCCACAACCACCCCTCCGGTGCGCCAAGAAGCGCGTAAGTTGAATGTTCCAAGTGTGGAATCCGGCCAGGAGTAGGCCGGTGGCTAGGAGAGCAGGCATGGGGGCCAGAGGCAGAACCGTGTCTGAAGCCTTCCCGACAATGTGGCGGCGGCCACCCTACCAAGCCGCGCGCTGCTAGCCAGAGTGTCGTTACGGTTACACAAGAAATTGCCGACTGAAGCGTCGCCGAACCACCCGCTCACGGTAGGGCGAGGGTGGAGTCAGCGGAATCTCTGCCTCGCTGTCGCAGCGATAGCCCTGTCAGGGCAGGGATGTCGTGCTCCCTTTGACCGGCATCCTCCGATGACGAGCGCGGCAACGAGCCGTGCATGACGTATAGGCAGAACCTAACACGACACGCAGACGCAACCTACGTGAACTTGGGAACCACGTTCGGCTCTCCGGCAACGGGGTAGGCCAGCTTGCGGCCAATGCTGGACGTGGGGCAGAGCCCTCGTAGTAGTCCGAGGTCGGGAAAACCGGCCACATGGCGAAGGAGGGCAGTTAGACGAGTGCAGAACACAAGCAAACTAAGCCAAAGGAGGGATGTATGAACCCAACGAAGATGGCAGAAAAGCAAAGGTTCTTGGCAAAGACGGCCAGTGAGCATCCAGATCACAGGTTCACCAACCTGTACGACCTGTTGCACTGGGACCACTGGATGCACATATCGGCTGAAAGGGTACTGGCGCGACCGGGTAGCCAGACCGACGGCGTGGACAACGTGACGCGTGCGGCGTTCAAGGCGGACTACAAGGGTCAGATGACGGCCCCTATCGACCAACTGAAGCGCAAGACGTACGAGCCGAGTCCTGTCCGGAGAGTCTATATACCCAAGCACGATGGCAAGAAGCGCCCGCTGGGCATCCCCGCTCTCAGGGACCGCATCGTGCAGGAAGCACTTCGGGCCATTCTTGACCCGATTTACGAGTCGGAATTCTACCGACACTCCTACGGCTTCCGAAAGGGTCGTCGCACGATGGACGCAATCGCAGTCCTCATGCCCCTGTTCATCACCAGCGTGAAACACTACTACGTGATTGAAGGCGACCTCCAAAGCTACTTCGACACCGTCCACCATCGGACGCTGATGAAGTTGCTAAGGAGGAGGTTGAAGGACAGGGCGCTACTGGACTTGATCTGGAAGTTCCTGAAATCGGGTGTCATGGAAAAGGGTCTCTTCGCGCGCACCGAATCCGGTGTGCCACAGGGAGGGATCATCTCCCCGCTGCTAGCCAATGTCTACCTCAACGAGTTTGACAAGTGGGCGGCGGCACAGTGGGATCTCGATCCAAACGCTCGACGACGGAAGAGGCGGGCAGGTCTCGGAAACTACAAGATGGTGCGCTACGCGGACGACTTCGTTGTCGTCAGCAACGCCCCCATCGCCGAGGTCAAGGCCACCAAGCAGGCCATACAGCAGTTTCTGGAGAACAAACTCCACCTGACGCTATCGTAAGAAAAGACGGTCATCACCCACGTCAACGACGGCTTCGACTTCCTGGGTTTCCACATCCAGCGTAAGAAGACCGAAGGAAAGTGGGCGGTGCATCTCCGACCGACGGCCAAGGCGAAGGGAGCGCGTGAAACGGAAGCTCAAGGCCCTGACTTCCAGAAACTGGACTTGGATGGATGAGTACACCCGACTGACTTCCCTGAATGCTATCGTGCGGGGCTGGGCCGAATACTACCCGTACACCAGTCTCCTGCAAGACGTTGAGGACATCACGCGGTTCACATGGTTCCGCTACCTCAACTGGCTGCTGGCGAAGCATAAGGGTAGCCACAAGAGCCAGCTCATCCGTGAAAAGACCAGACGGCTCCATGGCCGAACCCGCTGGCATGCGGAGGTACACGAGAGCGGCAACATGCTGGAGGTGTACCAATGGCTCCCCACCCCTACCGAGCTTGCCCGGCAACGCTACCGGCAGAAGGGTATAGCGGGCTTCCCGCACCCCTACCTGTCCGGCAACGCCGAGGCGACCGGTGACCACCCACAGGGAGCAACCGGCCCAGATGAGCGTATCTACACGACGACCGTAGGGGTCGGCGGCTCCAAGCGTGACGAACCCCTCGAAATCGCCGAACGGAAACTACGGGCAAAGGTGCGTGACGGCATGAAATGCCGACAGTGTGGCACCAGGACAGATTTGGCTGTCCACCACACCAAAGGCATGAAGTCCCACGCCCTCCGTAACCTGGTCACGCTCTGCCGGACATGCCATTTAGCCACCCACCGCTTGAGCCAACTACAAACCGTCTAATGGAGAGCCGGGTGCCATGAAAGTGGCACGCCCGGTTCGGTGAGAGGGATGGCGCAAACCAGCCGGAGCAATCCGGCCATCGGCGGCGCTGTCCCTACTCAATGTGACCCCACCCCCAGCGGCGAAGACATAGTCGTCACCCGCAAACTCGTGGAAGCCGGCAAAATCCTCGGCATTGAACTGCTCGACCACGTGGTCATCGGCAGCGAAGAACGATTCATCAGCCTCAAAGAGCACGGCCTCGGCTTCTAACCCCCTCTCTACCCCTCTTCCCTCCTCTCCCGTCCTGGGAGAGGAGGGAGGTGAGGGTAAAATCCCCCATTCCCGCGCAGGCGGGAATCCATTCTTCCTCCTTCCTCTCTACCAACATCCCTAGTAGACGGGCATCCCACCGCTCACCCTGAGCTTGCCGAAGGGTCGAGCGCCCCGAGCTCCCGTAGGCGGGACTGGCGGTCCACCCCCTCATCTACAAACCCCATTCGTCATTCCTGCGAAAGCAGGAACCCACGGCGGTGCGAGCGCGGGGCAGTCCCCTTCCCCTCTTACCTCTTCCCCCTTGATGGGGGAAGATTGAGCCTGTCCTGAGCTTGTCGAAGGGATGGGGGTGATCCCCGTACCCCTTCCCCATTCCCGCGAAGGCGGGAATCCATCTTCCTCCCCCGCCCCCTTGTTTATCCACGCCATCTGCAAGACAATTAAGCATCCAACATCCTCAATCCAAAGGAGCACCCCTTGTACTTCTACAACGCGCAGGAAAGAGACCCCAAGGAGATAGTCCCCGGGGGCACCATACGTACCTTCTGGGGAGAAAACACCCTCCTTTCCATGGTGGACATCGAGCCCGGCGTGGAGGTCCCCCTTCACACCCACCCCCAGGAACAGTCCGGCATCATCATCGAGGGAGAGCGCGAAATGGGCGTGGACGGAAACGTCCGCATCCTCAAGCCTGGCGACATGTACATCATCCCCGGAGGCGTGGAGCACTACGCCAAGGCCTCCACCGGCAGCGCCAAAGTCCTGGATATCTTCAGCCCCGTCCGGGAAGACTACCAATACTAGGAGGAAGCTAATGGCCCAGGTTTCAACGAGAGGCCAAGTCTACCGGCGCTTCGGCGCCCACCCCATAATCAACGCCGCCGGCACCGTCACCCGCCTGGGCGGCTCCCGCACCCGGCCGGAGGCCATCGCCGCCATGGCCGAAGCCACCAACTACATGGTGGACATGCACGAACTGAACAGTCGCGCAGGCGACGTAATTGCCCGGGTCACCGGCGCGGAAGCAGGCTTCGTCTGCAACGGCGCCGCCAGCGGTCTCCTGCTTCAGGCTGCCGCAGTCATTGCCGGGACCAACCCCGCCATCGCCCAGCAGCTCCCCCATCCCGAAGGCGTGCCCAACGAAATCATCATCCAGACCCTCCACCGCTTCCCCTACGACCAGGCCTACCGCGCCGCCGGTGGCAAGCTCGTCACCATCGGAACTGGAAGGCGCTGCGCTCCCTGGGAGCTGGAAGTAGCCATCAACGAACGGACGGCAGCCGTCGCCTATCTCTTCTCCCCTTTCATCGCCCGCACCGGCCTCAGCCTGCCCCAGGTGGCGGAAATCGCCCACGCCCGCGGCGTCCCCGTAATCGTCGACGGCGCGTCAATGGTGCCCCCAAAGTCCCACCTGCGACGCTACATAGAGATGGGCGCCGACCTCGTGACCATCAGCGGCGGCAAGGGCATCCGCGGCCCCCAGGGCTCAGGCCTGCTCTTCGGACGCAAAGACCTGGTAGAGGGCGCCGCCTTCAACGCCAGCCCTAACCAGTTCCTCGGACGCGGCATGAAGGTCTCCAAGGAGGAGATTATCGGCTTCCTCACCGCCCTCGAACTCTTCGTCGAGGAGGACGAGGAGCAGAAAATGTCCGACCTGCGGGAAAAAGCCCAGCACATAGTGGACGCCCTCATAGAGATTCCCGGGCTGGAAGTCTCCGTCGAGCAGGATACCAACGACTATCTCGTCCCCACCGCCGTCCTCAAGTTAGGCTCCGACTGGAACGGCCTCTCCAAGGACGATTTCATGGCCGCCCTCGAAGAGGGAGATCCGCCCGTGTTCCTGCAAGGGTCCTTCGTTCCCGAAGACGTCATGGCCGTCGACCCCTTCAATGTCTCCGAAGAAGAGCTCCCCATCCTCATCAACCGCCTCCGGGAGGAGCTCCTCCGCCAGCCCGCGTAAGAGACTCCCACTCCCGACTAGCAAACTAGTCGGGCTACACCCCTACCCCTGCACCGCCGGCGTCTTCTTCTTGTTCCCCGTTACCAGGAACAGCACCT
>DAOUKX010000087.1:0-11815 GCA_034420855.1 Dehalococcoidia bacterium | reverse complement strand
CCTAAAAGCCGCAGAGGGCGTAAGTCACAAGCCCATGACGGCGGCCCTGGCATACAGCGTGGTGGCGTGCCTAGTCTGGATTTGCGGTTCGAGTCTTTCAATATTGGGGCACGGCTTTGCCCTCTTCGGAGCGATTGCGGCATCCGGCATCTTCACCCTAGCTTTGTGCGAGTTGGCAAGATACGCGGTTTCTTATCCCAACACCGCTATGGGCGACGTGGCGGTTTGGATTTCGCAATCCAAGATCCGAGGCTTCGTCCTTGGGGGCTCCTTTGCCTTCTATGGACTGCTTCTGCGACCAGTAACGTATGAGGTGCTCTGGTTCGCGGCTCTCTACGAGTATATGGTTATTCTGGTCCTATTGCTGATGGTGCTGTTGGTGGGCGCTAACCGTGCCAGGTACAGTGTTGCTGCGCTTGGCGGGTCCTTGCCTATGTGGACAAACTGGTCTCACCACCAGCAAGTATTGCAGACCAAAGCGGACCCAAGGGCACGGTCTGCTTTGAGCATTTATCAACGATATGTGGATGAAGGGGAATTGCGTCCGCTCTGGAAGTACTTGCTTGGGCTTCTCTTTCGGAGCCAGGCTCCTTTGAGCCAAACAATTTCCATTGGTGGCGCTTTACATAAAGGATTAGCCTCTTCTCCGCTCTTAAATAGCCTGCCCATTACCAGAAATAGAAGAAATACGATCAGGAAGGCTGCCCTGGATGAGGCATTGGTTGATGCAAAGGCGGCCTTGGCTGAGGCTTCCGAAGAAATGAACCCGGTTGATGAGGACGAATTGGAGAAGATCGCCTCGCCATTCATTGAAAACGGGTCAAATCGAGAGGTAGTAGCTTTGACCCTGGTATCAGCGTATTGGCAGAAGGGCGCCGACCTTGACCAGGCACTGGAGCTATGGTTCCCTTTGATGAACTTGGAGTGCCGTAAACCAAAATGGTTGGATTCACCCGGTGCTAGGAACCGCATCAGACGCTGGAACCAACGGAGACGTCGGAACCTGGTAGAAGGCGCAATTTCTCATTTGGCCGGAGAGGCGACCCACAAGTCGCTGGCAGTTGCCACCTCCGCCCTTGAAGCGCCAATCTTCAAGGATTCGCACTACCGCAGCGATTTAGACTCTCCCGAGGGATTCCTGAAACCAGGGGAAGGATTTGAGTTCATTCGGGAAGACGAGACCGCGCATTTGATAAGGAGTTCCAGCGGCGTTGAAGGATTTGTCAGCAAAGAGGCGATCTTGCGTGAACCGGTACTGCCCAGCGACAAGGGGGGTTAGCAATATGAAGGAATCTGAACTTGAGAGAACTCGCCTGTCCTGTGAGCAGATAATCGACCGAGTCGGGCAAGCCTTCGTTGGGAGCCGCCTAGTATTGCGGAAGGTGCTGGCGGCAGCCCTGGCCAATGGACACATGCTATTTGAGGATTACCCGGGACTTGGCAAGACGCTCCTGGCTAAGGTGTTCGCACGGGCCATAGGAAGCGAGACCAAACGAGTACAATTCACACCGGACCTCTTGCCTTCCGATATCTTGGGTGTAAACGTTTGGCGGCAGAACACTGGGACCTTTCAAATGGTAAGGGGGCCTGTGTTTACAAACGTCCTCCTTGCAGACGAAATAAATCGGGCCCCTCCAAAAACCCAGTCCGCACTGCTCGAGGCGATGGAGGAGCGTCATGTAACCATAGACGGTGAGACGTTAAATCTCGACAGGCCGTTCGTTGTCATTGCCACCCAGAACCCGATAGAGCAGGAGGGGACTTACCCGTTGCCGGAAGCCCAATTGGACCGCTTCCTTCTCAAGCTGAACACCGGATATCCACGTAACCGACAATCGGAAAGCGAAATCTTAACGAGACGGATACGGTGGCAGAAGGATGATCCGACACTAGATATCGAGCCCGCCGTGGAAATCAGCCGGTTCGTAGAGCTGCAAAGACAGGTCGAAACGGGAGTCTACGTTGACCAAGTCATAGTCGACTACATTACTCAGGTGGTTCGACTTTCGCGAGAACACTCCCGAGTTGCAGTTGGGGTCAGTCCTCGTGGAGGATTGGCCCTCCTGAGAGTCTCAAGAAGCGTTGCGCTGATCCATGGAAGGGACTTTGTGGTTCCGGACGATGTTAAGACGATGATACCCGAAGTCTTGGCCCACAGAATCATTCTCAACATCGAAGACACGTTGGAAGGCATTGAAAGCCATGAGGTTATTGAAGAAGTGGTACAGCAGGTCCCCGTACCCAGCGAAATAGGACGAACCAACCTATAGTCATGTTCCGGCATTCTATCCCGGTCTGGATTGGGGTCTCATTGTTGCTCCTGATCGTTGGTCTGGTTCTTGGAAACGTGCTGCTCCTGACCTGTGCAGTATTCGTGCTCTTGGTGATACTTCTCGCGGCCGCTCTGCCACCTCCCTCCGGTGTAACTGTAGAAAGACTCCTATCGCGTGTCTCGTGTTGGGCGGGGGACTCCATTACGGTACGTCGACGGATAACCATTAAAGAAGGCATAGGGATTGTGTTTGTCCACGATGACCTTCCACCAGAGGCCCGGATATTGGAAGGCAGCAACCTGCGGGCTCTCTGGAAATGGCCCGGCACCACCACGGCGGAAGTCTCATACAGTGTACAGTTTCCCCAAAGGGGCCAGTATAGGCTGGAGGAATCCGGTTGGGATTCGCAGGCCCCGTTCGGCACCAATCGCAGATTATCCGGAGTGAGCGGGGTGCCAGTTGAGGTAACTGTGATCCCGAGGATTCGGAGCATAATGCGGTTAAACCATGCCCGAGTAGCCACAAAGATCTCCAGGTACCGGGACCACATGGCAGATATTGGCGGAGGCGAAAACGAATTTCGAGAACTAAGGCCATATGTGACGGGTGACCCCCTCAATAGAATCAACTGGAAGGCTACAGCGCGAGGCAACAGAATCAACAATCTGCCTCTGGTGAATGAACTAGACCCGGAAGCGCAAAAGTCGGTGTGGATATTCCTGGATATCGCAGATTACATGGACGTGGGGACCCCTTTGTCGAATCCCCTAGAGCACACCTTGGAAGCATCCGGCAGTTTGGCACAGTACTACCTCACGCGAGGCTCTACCCTAGGCGCCTTTGCCTATAACAGTTTGACGGGCAGCGGCGAGCTTCTCTCGCCGGATTCCGGAGGAAAGCAGTTTCAGCGGCTTGTCAGGGTGTTGTCGCGTCTGAAGCCCGGGCCACCTCAGCAAGACCTGCTTCAGGCGGTGGAGTGGTGCAAGAGATTTCTGTTTCGACTGCGTCCAGAGGTATTCATCATTACTCGACTGGACGTTCTCTATGCGAGACCCGGACAAACAGTGCCTTCCCTTGGGAGGTTCAAAGCTGCGGTAGACCGTTTGACTTCCCTCAGAAGCCGATCCCATAGACTGAGCAAGGTAAGGATCGTCCACGTTAACCCTCAGACAGCCGACGCCGGCGATGAGAATTTGAGCCTAATTGAGTGGGAGGCCACACGAGTAACCGAAGAGTTGAAGAGTGGAGGGGCGTCCGTCATAGAGTGGCAACCGGAACAGGAAGAATTCATAGTTGCCCTAGTGCGACACTTGGATGCATACAGATGAATTTGGGGAACTGGCGAACTCTCTCATTTGTATCGGCTGAATCTGTGCTGCTGTTAAGCCTGCTGTCCCTGGCTGTGCTTGTGTTTAGAAATTCCACCACAAGCGAATTGATTCTGGCGATGGGGTTCTGGAAGACTACCGCTGTCATATTCGCATGTGTTGCGGTTTACTGGACACTGCAGATCCTAGGACGCAATATAGCAGCATTCTGGCTTATAGCAACACTGGTAATTTTGGCACAATGTTTGGCGATATGGTCGCACAACGCCCTAGAATGGGGGCAGTTTATCGGAGTTGAAGTCAATGACGCTGAGGGGCGCTCCCTGATTCAGGATACGATTCTGTTACTTGGTTCTCTTGTGGGTCTCATGGCCCTCAATCGAATCATCGGTCTTCGACGGCTGGATGGACTGCTGATTACGCGGCAAGTTGGAACCATGGACAGGAACGGCATTCTGCTGAGCGAAGGACTTGTGCTTGCCGGACTAATTGTCAGCGGGGCAATACTCGCATTTTTTATGGTGTTGACTGCATCTTCCCTGGGCAAACATCAAAATGTGTTGTCTCTTTCACCGTGGTCCGTGATGACCGTTGGGGGCAGTGCAGTTGTTCTCTTTGTCAGCTCGCTTTTTGTGTGGTTGACGAGAAGATAAGCAACCGGATGTGATTTCTCTATGGCAAAGGCAGGTCGAGGAGTGAAGAAGACTGGCGAGCAGCGTTGCCAAATCACCTTCTTCCCAGGTAGGTTGTGACCGTTCTCCCTGCCCTCCCCGATAGAGTATCTTGTGACGGGGTTGGGCGCCTTCCTCATTAGATTCAACGCGCACTCATCGAAAATCCGGTGGCTGGGTTTTTAGGATGGATGGCTAATGATGCGAAACGAAAATCGCTTTGACCAAAAGCAAGCTTTCTCATTGATGCCATGGGTAGGAGTTTGCACCGGCTACCCAGTTGTAGCCTGCGATGCGGCGAACGTCTTGGAGGTCGCGGAAGGTGTCGGCGGGGTTTTGACGTCGGTGCCCAGGGTTAGTCAGTTTGATTCACTGCTAATCAGGTATCTGGCAGATCATTTTGCATGCATTGGTAATGAAATGGCGAATTCGGTTACGAAACCATTCCAGGCCTCCGCCAATACATTCTCCTTCGCTCCAATGGAAGTGTCTTCAATCTCACCATCTTGTTGCCGCTGTCATGGCCGGGTTTGCGGGCTGCTGAAAAAGTGGTTGTCCGATGGGTCATCTTAAGCCCGGCGATGACAGACTGAGTCCCCACGGTTCACGCCGCCGCGTAACTGGCCCTGATATGTCCCGGGTCGGGGAATTGCTTGCTGTGCAAAATTTCAGCCGCGTCTTCGACATCAAGGCTCCCAGGAATGGGTTGACCCTCCCGCCCCCTTGCGGTAGCGACACTCCAACAATTCTTCAAAAGATCGCGCCTTCCATTCCTTCGAGAACCGACATCATTGCAGTCACGACGCAAGAATTGGGACCCTTTAGTGGCGGAATTGGGACTCATGCCAGCGACGCCCTACCCACTTCCTCGAGAAGGCATTTAGCCCGTACTGAGTTGCAGGTCATGAGCATTTTGACTCCGCTCACAACCCAATTATAATTCACAAGCACTTTCACAATAATGTCATGTTCAATCCTTCGCGAATTCGTATCCATGAGCTGGCTCGAGACTTGCGCCACCGATATAGGAGTGCACCCCGCAAGGGCAAGAACACTACTTTACTCCTGTTCGGGATTGAGTTTGGACCTACCATTCGGGCTAGACGCTGGTCTGTCCAGACGGTATGTGAGTTGGCAGGAATTGGGGGTCTCTCGGCTACCGTAAATTCGGGTGTAAATCTGTCCGAGTATTTCGTATTGAAACCCCCTCCTGAATGACCATCAATCTGGAACTTCTCACTGAGGCTCATCGCCTGACAAAATTCGACATCGAATGGCGCCTCCAATACTAGGGAATCCTTCGCCACTGTCTCTATACCAATTCCGAAACATCAAAACTGATACCATCTAGCCCAAAGTCGCCCTCTTTCGAGACGTCTATCATCAACCAGAGGACCGTTTCCATCTTTGCAAGGCCCTTCGTAGCCAAAGATGAACGAATAGGGACACGGTTTGCGGATCATTCCCGTGGGATTGAATTTCTGTGGGTCGAATTGTGCCAGATTGTTAATGCCCATGGCAGGTTTCGCGGCGTTTGTTGCGTCCTTCTTGGCCAAACGAGAATTGATCTCTATTGTTTATGAGACGACTTCGATGAGGAGGAGGTAGATACCGGCCGTAAGAGGAAGTTTAGGGAATCGCTTGTTGCGAATCATCAGGTCGATTTGATTCCTGACCTCTCCCTCTCTACTTTCGCCGTCGAAGATCTCCCCGGTGTCAACACCCCATAGGTCCGAGATATTCTGAGTCAAGATCTCCCTAATGAACGCTTAGCGGATTGGTCCTTTGTTTGAGCCATGATGGAAGGATTTCGCTGCATTACCCTCCGCTTAAGGGCGCCTTCTGATGCGGTCGAAATGCGGACGGAACAGGGTCGTAGATGCCATTTCCCTGGATTGGGTTGTCACGGGACCGATACCTCCAGTGTCGCGTCATTATGGTAGTCTTCCTTGCCGACCCTAGAAAAGCAAATGAGCTGACGTTGGCCAGGGAGAGGCATTCGTTCAACTCTTCTTCAGGACTTTGGCGAGCGGTAAATCCGGACGCTTCCGCCTTGAACGGTTACGATGGCTCGGCCTTGTAGCGCCTCATGGTACTGGTCGATTCGCAGCCCTACGGGTTCGTTTCGCCGGGCCACCCAAACATCGGGCAGTCGTATCAATCCGGCTTGGGAATCTCCGTGCAGGTAAATCAATTCCCCGAAGACTTTGTCCATAGTGATGAGAATCCGATTCTCCGACAGTGCCACTTCTACTATTGACCTGTTGCCGGGGTCTGGGCTGGAGCTCCGAGCTTCGTGCACGTCATGGCCCTGCTCGTGTAGCCACTCCGCAAACCGTCGCCCAACGCAACGGTCTACCAGGAACCTGAGGGTGCTGTCACTTAGACGGGAGCCAGACTTCGCCCGTTATTGCTGTGTGGGGGTAGGCGCGGCATGGGCGAGTGTCGTCCGGTTCCAGGTCGGGGTGGTAAACCTGGGGTTCGGCCTGCGTTGCTCCCTGGCTCAGGAGACTGAGGACTAATCCAACCGTTGTCCGCTTATCGCGGATGATCGGCTTAGGGCCAAATACGTCTGGGCGGGAAGTGATGCGTTTTGGAATCCCTTGATTGCCTGGCACAGCACGTCCTTCTGATCTGCCTTAATTGACATACCTGGGCGCTGCAAGCTCGACGAGCAGTAGAAGGGTCATGCAGAACGCCATGTGGGACACGAGCCCGTTTGGTCATCCGCCCAGCTCGTAGAGTCTGTTGCAACCCATCGTTCCCATGGGCCATTAGACACCCCTGTACGCAAGGGATGACACAGCTTGCTCAGGGAATTAGAGAGGGTGCGTTTCGGCGTCGATCAATCTCATTTAGGCGGGTGGAGCACCAGACATCATGCCATGGGCCCATCCTGCTCTTCCCTGGCCTCACCCAACCTGTAGCCCACACGAGGCTGGTTGAAAATGTACGTGGGCTCAGCTGCGGACTCCCCTAATTTTCTGCGAAGCCGCTTCACGTAGGCCCGAACCACCCCAAAATTGGCGGACTCCCGCGCGAACCAGACCCGGCTCATCAGGCGCTCCCGGCTCAGCACCTGCCCGGCGTTCACAGCAAGCTCGCAGAGCAGCCGGTACTCCGTTTCCGTCAACTTCACTTCCCGGCTTCCCAGTGTCACCCGGCCTCGGGCGTAGTCGATGGCCAGTTCCCCCATCTGGAAGGACTCCTTGTACGCTTCCCTTTCCGGCGCTTCCCGTCGCCTGATCGCCGCCCCCACCCGCGCCACCAGCTCCGTGGGTGAGAAGGGCCTGGCGACATAGTCGTCTGCCCCTACCTCGAAGGCCTGGGCCAGGTCCTGCTCCTGGTTGGTGCCCTGTCCCGACAGCAACACCACGGGCGAGTCGGTCAGCTCCAATATTCGCTGGACCAGCCCCGTCCCGTCGGCCCCGGTCAGCTTAGAGTCCACCAGCACCAGGTGAGGTCGCTCCACGGCGATGAGCCGCTCCACTTCCTTCGGGTCCCACGTGGCCACGGAGGTGTAGCCCGCTTCTGTCAGGTTCTTCTGTATGTGCCACAACACCTGGGGGTCGTCGTCAATCACCAGTACCCTCCCTTGGCCCGAGGCTGACCGCCCGTTGTCCGCAGAGGAACGGCCCCTGACCCCCGGTCTGCCCGGCGGGGGCTCCTCGGCCACCGGCAGGGTGAAGATGAACCTGGTCCCCAGACCGGGCCCGTTGCTCTCGGACCAAATCCGGCCCCCTTGGGCCTCTACGATTCCTTGGCACACCGCCATTTCCAAGGCATCGTCCTCTCTCCCCCTGTACACCGCCCTATGGCGGGAGAGTCTGTGAAACAGCAGGGGCGTGGGTGGGGACGAGGATCCCGTCCTCAGGTCGGCCACGCAGACTGCCACCTCTTGGCCTTCCAGGCGCGCGTTCACCGTGATCACCGATCCCTCCTGGGAGTTGCTGGCGGCGCTGGACAGCAGCCGCTCCAGCACCTGGAGGGTTCGATGGCGGTCCGCCACCACCCGGGGCAGATCCGACGGCAGATCCACCTCCACCCTATTGCCCCCTCTGACTTCCAGGAAGAAAGCCCGAGCCTGTTGCACCAGCAACGCCAGATCCGTGGATTCGGGGGTCAGTGACAGCGTTCCGGCCTCGATATTGGCCACCTCTATCAGGTCCGAGATCAGGCCCCGCATCCGGTCGGCCTGGGATTCGATGATGCTGAAGAACTCTCTGACCTTGATCAAATCCAACCGATACAAATCCTCCAATACCGCGGCGGCGGAACCCTTTATGGAGGTCAGGGGCGCCAGCAACTCCTGGCTCACCAAGCCCAGGAACTCGGCCCGCTGCCGGCTCAGCTCCTTCATTGGCGACAGATCCTGCAGGGTGACCACCAGCGATTCAACGACGCCCTCCTCCGATAGGATGGGAGTGGTGTTGATTATGGCGTTGACCCGTCTCCCGTCGGGTACCCGGATGACGATCTCTTCGGCCCGCACCGTCTCACCGGAACCCAAGGCCAGGGCCAGGGGATACTCCTTGAGGGAGACTTCCCGTCCGTCGGCACGCTGGAAGGTCAATACTTCGAGCAGCTGCTCCGGGCTCTGATCCGGGCTGCGCAGCCCGTCCACGATCCTCAGCGCCTCCCGGTTGATGAAGGAAACCTTCACGGTACCGGCATCGAAGACCACGACGCCCACGGGCGAGGTGTTGACCAGGGTTTCCAGGTCGGCCTTGGCTCGCCGTTCCTCCCGGTAGCGGCGGGCGTTTGCGATGGCCAGCGCCGCCTGGGAAGCGAAGAGCGTCAGCATGCCCTCGTCTTCCGGGCTGAACTCAACGTCCCCCTCCTTGTCCGCCAGGTAGATGGTGCCCACCTGGCGGCCCAAATGCCTTATAGGCATCCCCAAGTAGGCTCCTATAGGCCCCAGCGGAGGCGGGATCTCGGGCAGCCCCAACTCCCTGAGGTATCCGGATAGGTCCGCAATCCGCAGCGATTCTGGGAGGTTGCTAAGGTGTTTGGAGATCTCCTGCCCGCCTGGCAACTCCAACCGCAAACGGCGCCCCTCCGGAGAAATCCCGGATGTGATGTAGATGGGCGACTCGCGCCCGTCGTCCATGACGGTGACGCCGGCGTCGCGGGCACCTGTCAGGTAACGGGCCCCATCCACCACCCCCTGCAGCACAGCGTCCAGTTCCAGGGTCTCGGTGATGCGAGTGCTGGCCTGGGTCATGCGGGAGAGGCGGTCTCCCGGCACCTGGTGTTCGAGTTCCGCGTTCTCAGCTTGGTTCAAAGCTACACTCCGACCGTTGAATGGTGGCTTGTCGCCCAGTATAGCACGCGTGGCGCATCTGCGGGTGGGGTACGACAAGCATTACTGCCAATAAAGTCACTCTATAAGAAACTATTAAATCACGTACTGTTCACTTACTCTATGCTACAATATATCGGCAGGGTGAATCTGCACTACAAGCACCCAAGGGAGGAACTCCAATGCTTCGAACCGTGTTTGGTTTTCCCGTAATCATCGTTACGCTGGTCGCTGGCTTTCTTTTGGTGGCCTCAAACCCTTCAATCAGCCGACCGGTCAGCGCTGCTCCCAACCTGCAGGCCACCGTCAACATTCCCAGACAGATGGTGCCCAACAACTGGCCGATGATACCCAGCGGCCTGGGGGAGGGCGATACGTTCCGGCTGATATTCGTCTCCACCGGGACGGCAACCGGCCTATCCAATGCTGTGAGTGACTACAACTTGATTGTCCAGACCGACGCGCTGAAGAACACCGAGTTCAAGCAGATTATGGGCCTCCTGTTCCGCGCCCTGGTCTCGGTCTACCAGGGCATAGACGCGCGGGGCAACACCCTGACCCGTCAGGGTGACGCTGGCGATTCCTCCCCCATCTACTGGGTGAAGGGGGAGAAGGTGGCCGACAACTACGCCGACTTCTACGACGGGTCCTGGGACTCAGGGAAACTCAAGGACTACAGGGGAGAGACCATCCCCACTACCGACTATGTCGGCGGCTGGGTGCTGAGCGGCTCGGTGGTGAGCACGCCCTTGGTGGGGATGTCTATTCACCGTGGCCATACCCTAGCAGGGTGCGGAAAAATGGGTTCTGAGAGTTGGAAGCAGTTGATTGAGTGAAGATAGACAGGGTAATCATGACACGGAAGGCGGTATGGAACCCCGTCGGAGGGCCAAGGAAGGTGAATCCCAAGGCTCGCAGGCCCCGTCGGATCATTTTGGACGCACTGCGCCCTGGGCAGGTCACACCGACTGAAGGGCCCGAGGTTGCCGTGGCGACAACAACTTTGCCATCCTCACCAGGTTGTAGGCGGTAGCTACGAAGTACCCAGCCAGTCCCGTGCGCTCAACACCCCGATACCGAGTGCGTCGGAACCCTCCCACCGTCTTCATCCACCCGAATATCTCCTCTATCCGCTTGCGAATCTTCTGGCTGATCCCATATCCCCGATGCCGGGTCGTCCGACCATCTATGGCAGAGTGAACTCGCTGGGCCACGTGGGGGGTCACTCCCTTTTCACGGATCTCCTTCACACACTGCCGCGTGTCATAGCCCTTGTCACCTCCCAGAGTCTTGGGACGGAAGCCTCGCTGCTGCGCATCCTCCAGCAGCACGGGTACAGCGTCACGTTCCGCCGTGCCCGTGGCGCTACTGACCACAAAGTCCATCAGCATCCCATTGCGGTTTTCCATCATGGCGTGTCCCATGAACACCAGCTTAGCCTCCTTACCCTTGCCTTTGCGCATCAACCGCGCCTCAGAGTCCGTCCTGCTCTCGTGAGTCTCGTTCCTCAGCCGCTCTCCACGAAAGTCCACCGTCGGATTGCCGGGGGTCCTCATCGGGCGGCTGCTCTCCCTCATCTCGCCGCCTGAAGCTCTTGATGCTCGCCGCCGCCTCTATCAGCGTCCCGTCCACACTGAAGTGTTCGTCCGACAGTAGGCCCTGTCGGCCCGCTTCCCACACCACCTCGTCGAACAGTAACTGGCCTATCCTGTGCTCCAGCAGACGACGCCGGTTCTTCGTGAACACCGTAGGGTCGAAGCTGCCCTCCATCAAGTCCATGCCGAGAAACCAACGGAACAGTAGGTTGTATTCCAACTCCTCGCAGAACGCCCTCTCGCTGCGCACAGAGTAGAGGGAGATCAGCAACGATGCCTTCAGCAACCGCTCAGGCGGTACCGACCCTCGGCCCACCTTCGAGTACATCCGGTCAAAGTCCGGCGAAAGCCGCTCCAAGGCCTCGTCGGCCACTACCTTGATGGTCCGAAGAGGATGGTCCCTGGGAATTCGCTCCTCCAGGTCCACGAACGCCAACATAGTTGCCTGTGGGTCTACTCTTCCTCTCATGGATCCTCCACCTCCATTCCTCTGTCCCCTAATCCTACCTAACAAATTCATTTTTCCGCAGCCTGCTAGAAGTGGGGACGAAAACCCCATATGGGAGGAGGATTCAGGGTGGTGAAGCCGAAGTAGCAGGGATCAATGACCCACTTTGCCCGACCAAAAGGGAGATCCACCTGGTTG
>DAOUKX010000086.1:0-7933 GCA_034420855.1 Dehalococcoidia bacterium | reverse complement strand
AGAAGGCTGCCGATGGGTTGGGACTGCTTCATGACTTCAATTGCGGGAGGATAGGGGCATTCGCCCCCATCCTGACCTTCCTCCGTAGAGGGGGAAGGGATTTGGTCCTTGAACAGGAGGTCCCAGTCGGCCTGGGGGATGATGTATTCGGCGTTGGGGAAGGTGGGACGGACTGAGCCATCGGGGAGGGTTGTGGGAAGCCAGCCGATGTGGTCGAAGTGGAGGTGGGTGATGACGACGGTGTCGATGTTGTTCGGGTCGATGCCGCCCTGACTCATTTCGTTGAGGAGATTTCCGGCGACTCCGCCCGCATCAGCGACAGGAGTGGGGCCTAGACCGGCATCGACGAGGATGCGCCTGCCCCGGGACTCCAAGAGGAAGCAGGCGCAGTTTATGCCGCCGTTGACCTTGCAATCATCGTCCACCTGGCCTTCGAACTGCTGAAAGGCGTCGACCGTCTTGTGAGGGAAGAAATCGCAGGCGTCTACGGCCATGAGGCAGTCGGATATGGAGTGTATTTGCACCTCGCCGACATGGATGCTTTGGATTCTCATTGGTCCTCCGGGTTTGCGGATGGAACGATTATAACGGTTGGCAAGCCAGGGAGTTAAAGGCTTTTCACCCCCATCTCTTCGACAAGCTCAGGACAGGCTCAATTTCCTCCAATCAGGGGAAGAAGAGGTAATATGAAGGGTGACCAGGGGTTTTTGACAGGGGGGTGGGTTTGGTTTAAGTTAGCGTGGCCAGAATTCCGATAGGGAGGCGGCAAATGCGCGGACGAGTGGTTGTTTGCAAGGAGCATAACCGGCCTTTTGTGATTGAGGAATATACGGTGCCGGAGCTTGAGACAGGGGCGATTCTGCTGCGGATGGTGCAATCGGGGATATGCGGGTCGGACCTGCATTACTGGCGCGGAGATCAGGCCCAGGCGCCACTGCCTCCAACGGGTCGGGTGATGGGGCACGAAGGGTATGGCGTGGTGCACAGCCTGGGCAACGGCGCGGACAGGGACTCGCTGGGGCGGCGGCTGAGGGAGGGCGACCGGGTGGTGTATACGGCTATCTTCCCTTGCAACCGGTGTCACATGTGTCTGAAGTCGATGGGGAACCTGTGCGTGAACAGGCCTTTCCCGGCGGCGGGCGACTATCCGTATTTCACGGGGACATACGCAGACTATCTGTATCTGCCGCCGGGGCATCCGATTTTCCTGGCGCCGGACAGCATTTCAGACGAGGTGCTGGCCCCGGTGAACTGCGCCATGGGTACGGTGACGCAGGGGCTGATTGCCGCAGATGCCGCTGCGGGAGACTGGGTGGTGATTCAGGGGGCGGGGGGATTGGGTCTGACGGCGACGGCGGTGGCGAAAGACATGGGCGCTCACGGGGTGATTGTGCTGGACCGTCTACAGAACCGGCTGGAGCTGGCGCGAGAATTCGGGGCGGACTACGTCATCAACATCAACGAGTACGACACGGCGGAAGCGCGGATTGAGCGGGTGTGGGAACTGACGCTAGGTCGCGGAGCGAACGTGGTGATGGAGCTGGTGGGGCGGGCGGAACTGCTGGCGGAAGGGGTGGAGATGCTGGGGAACGGGGGGACGTTCGTGGAGATTGGGGACATCGTTCCGGGGCGGACAGTGGCGTTGGATCCCTCGACGCTGCTGAAGGGGAAGCGGATTGTAGGGTCTCTGATGTATCCAGCGCATCTGATACCGAGGATATTGGACTTCCTGGAGCGAAACCTGGAGATTCGGCCCTTCCACAAGATTGTTTCGCACAAGTTCAAGCTGGATGACGTAAACAAGGCGTTCCCACAGGCGGAGTGGAACGCAAGGCAGACTGAGGTCACGCGGGCGGTACTGGTCCCGTGACGTGGAGGTGATCCGGGGATCACCCCCCATCCCTTCGACAAGCTCAGGACAGGCTCATTCTTCCTCCATCAAAGGGGGATGATGGGAAGAACGGAGGAACAATAGATGAAGTTTGACATTTTCTGTTTGCCAACGGTGCCGGGCACGCTAGAGGACCGGAAGGCGCTCCGGCCCATCGGCCGGAATAACGAACGTTACCAGCAGATGATTGATGAGCTGAGGGAAATTGCGGTGATGGCGGACGAGGTGGGGTTCGACGCCTTTTCGACGACGGAACACCACATGCACTCCGAGGGGTTCGAGGCGTCGGTGGCGCCGCTGCTGCTGTACGCGGACCTGGCGGCGAGGACGAAGCGGATAAAGTTTGCGCCACTGGGGCTGGTTCTGCCTTCGTGGGACCCGATACGGTGCGCCGAGGAGATTGCGATTCTGGACCATTTGACGAAGGGGAGGGTGATTGCCGGTTTCGCTCGTGGTTATCAGGACCGGTGGACGAACGTTTTGGGGCAACAGTACCGGGTGTCGGCGGCTACGATGGACGGGTCCGAGGTGGACTTGACAAACCGGGAGGTGTTCGAGGAGGTCTTCGACATCATCAAGCTGGCGTGGACCCAGGACGCCATCGAGTACAATGGGAAATATTACCAGATTCCGGTGCCGTACAAGGAAGGAATCAGCCACTGGCCGCCGACGGGGTGGACGAACACTTACGGCGCGCCGGGGGAGCTGGACGAGGAGGGGATCATCCGGCGGGTGTGCGTGATTCCCAAGCCGTACCAGGACCCGCATCCGCCCTTGTGGCAGCCATTCGCGGTGAGCGAGACGACGATTCGTCGAACGGCGCAGAGGGGCATCGTGCCGTGGATATTGACGTCGCTGCCGGAGAATTTCGCCAAGCTGTGCGTCGCGTACCAGGAGGAGGCGGCGCAGCACGGAAGGCAATTGGGAGTGGGGGAGAGCGTGGGGGCCGTTCGAGCCATCTATTTTGGCGACACATATGAAGAGGCTTTCGAGCTAGGGTACAAGAGCACAGGGATAGGCTTCCACCATTACTTTGGGGAGTTCGGATTCGTGGAGCCATTCAGGAATCCCGGAGAAGAAGGGCCGACGCCGTTGAAGTTCGCGACGGAGCTTGAGACTTACCAGCGGATGGTGGACCACAGCTACGTGCTGTGCGGGACGGTGGACCAGGTGAAGGCAAAGATTGAGTCGCTGGCGACGTGCCACGGCGAGGGTGAGTTGGAGTGGTTCGGATGGAGCATGGGCCAAGGGTTCATGTCGCTGGACCAAGCGCGGCACCAGATTGAGCTTTTTGCCACCCACATAATGCCGGAGTTCAAAGACTAGTCGAGAGAGTTTTCTTAATTTGGGCGGAGTGGGTTTGCGAGCGCCGATTCGGGTCAGCAGTCAGGACGCCCAAAGGGGCAATTCGTTATATCAACTAACGGGGCATCGTTGCCAAAATCATAAGGTAGCTTCAATGTGAAGACTTATTGAGCGTATGGTAGAATTTGGGGCGCTTTTGGGAATTAAGGTTAACAACCATTCTTGGAGGAGATAGATGAGTCAGCAGAACAGTCAGGGTCCAGGAGAAGACGCCGGAGTATTTAAGATGGCCCGGCAGCAGTTCAACGCCGCCGCGGACAAGCTAGGGCTGGATGATGGGATGCGAGCGGTGCTCGGAAGCTGCAAGCGCGAGTTTGCGGTGAATTTCCCAGTCCGGATGGACACAGGGGACATCAAGGTGTTCTCCGGATACCGGGTGCAGCACAACGTTGTACGGGGCCCGGCTAAAGGAGGACTCCGGTTTCATCCAGACGTGACGCTGGACGAGGTGAAGGCGCTGGCAATGTGGATGACGTGGAAGTGCGCCATCACGAACATCCCCTACGGGGGAGGCAAGGGCGGCGTGACGTGCGACCCGAAGTCTATGTCGAGGGGCGAGCTGGAGAGACTGACGCGCCGATTCGCGACGGAGATTTCGCCATTGATTGGTACGGACTCCGATATTCCCGCGCCGGACGTGAACACCGACGGCCAGATAATGGCGTGGATAATGGACACCATCAGCATGCACTCCGGGTACACGGACCACGGAATTGTCACGGGCAAGCCTATCAGCGTCGGCGGCACTCTGGGCCGAACGGAGGCTACGGGCAGGGGCGTGATGATTACAGCCAGGGAAGCCGCCAAGCGGTTAGGCGTGATGATGGAAGGCGCCCGGGTGGTGGTGCAGGGTTACGGAAACGTGGGCTACTGGGGCGCTTATCTGCTGCAACAGATGGGATGCAAGGTAATCGGCGCGAGCGACAGCCGGGGAGCCATCTACGCCGAGCAGGGACTGGACACGTACAAGCTGCTGGAGCACAAGGCGGAGAGCGGCTCCGTGGTTGGGTACGAAGGGTCCGAGGGCATCAGCGATGCTGAACTGCTTGCGCTGCCGTGCGAGGTGCTGATTCCGGCGGCGCTGGAGCAGTCGATAACCAGGGACAACGCAGACAAGATTGACACCCGGATCATTGTCGAAGGAGCTAACGGGCCGACGACGCCGGAGGCTGACGCGATTCTGGAAGACCGGGACATCATGGTGATACCGGACATTCTGGCCAACGCCGGCGGCGTGGTGGTGTCGTACTTCGAGTGGGTGCAGGATATTCAGCACCTTTTCTGGGACAAGGATGACGTGGACAACCAGCTGGAGGCGATAATGACTCGCAGCTTCAACAACGTGGTTGACGCATCCCAGGAGCACGACACGAGCCTGCGAACGGCTGCGCTGCTGGTGGCGGTGGACCGGGTAGCGGAGGCCTTCCGGATGCGGGGCGTATACCCGTAGCGACTTGACCGCAATGTAATCCAGTAGCCCTTCATGGGCGGCCGGAATGGTCGTGAGCAGGACAGGAATCATGGCTCACAGTTGACAAATGAGAGGCCCCGTCTAGATGCCGGGGCCTCTTCTTTTGGGCGGATGCAGGACTAGGGGTTTATGGCGTGGTCTACGGGTACTTCCAAGCCCCGGATACGGTTGGGGTTGGTGAAGACCAATTGATATGCTCCGGCACGCTCCACCCGAAATTCAACCTGGTTCTCATGCAAAGGTTCAACTTGAAGAACCATATCACGAAGAGTACCAATTAGCTGGAATTGTATCCCAGCGGGAGGAACAACATGCCTGTTGATTAAATTGTTAGTGGTGCGCCCGAGGGAAACGTAGGAAACTGTCAGCACATGGCCGGCAAGCAAGTTTAGATGGATGGACTTAGAACTTCGAGCAACAATGAAGAAATGCTCAGACCTATAGTAGGGAGCGGAGGTGGGTTGCGGGATTTGGGTGGGGGTGCTGGCAATACCTTCGTTGTGTCACATGCTGAAAGTGCCGAGACACCTATAAGGAGGGCGAGGAGTGTTGTGAGGAAGGGAAGCCTAATGGCGATAGGGGTTAGGCTTATCCTGTGGCGATGATTGTGAACGGGTAGGGATGCTTTCGTGGCCATGTTGCGGTAGATCGGATTCTTGGTGCAAGGTGTCCAGGTCCCCGTTTGATGTAGGAGAAGGAAGGATGGCAAAAGGGGACCGTAGTTGGGAGTTAGGGGTTGATGGCGTATTCGACGGTTACGTCGATACCCTGAAGCCGGTATGGGTTGGAGAAGACTAGCTGGTAGACGCCAGAGAGTTCCGCATGAAACTCAACGGTGTTGTTGTCCGTCTGTTCCTCATTGAGCACCTGATCCTCGACAGGATTGAGCACAGTGAGGATGACATCACCTTCCGCCGAGCCTGCTCCTGTCTCAGAACGCTCATCGGTATCCGTGATTCCTCCGGAGCTGCGACCAAATGAGGAGTAGGCTATCCTGGCGGTGTCACCGGCGGTGAGGTTGAGTTCCATAGTCTCATAGTTCAAGGCAAGGACAAAGAGTTTTTCAGTGCCGGACCCGGCAGCAGGGACGGCTTCAGCAGGGGCGGGAGGCTGGGTGGCGGCCCGGGCGTCGGGAGTAATCGCCGGAGCACCGGACGTTGCTGTCGAGTCGCTGGCCCCGTTACCGCCATTGTTTCCGCCACCACAAGCGGCAAGAGCGAACAGGGCTATGGGAAGGGCGAGTAATATGGTCAGGAGGGCGAACCTGTGGAAGGGAGAAGTCTTCCCGACTATGGGGGGCAGATTATGGATGGGTGGTGAGTTTTTCGCAGTCATATTTCGGCCTTTTGTTTTTGAGTTGCGCAAGGATAAGCCGCAAATTCGTTCCTGTCAATTGGTTCAGGGAGATGGCAGGCGTGAGGTGTCACCCTCATCCCTTCGAAAGACTCAGGGCAGGCCTAGCCTCCCCTGATCAAGGGGGAAGGGAGAATCTGGATTCCTGCTTTAGCCGGAATGACTGTCATACAAAGGTCTCATCCTACGTTGACTCGAGGGGTGGGGAAAAGAAGGAGGCCCCGGCGATATGCCGAGGCCTCTTTAAGTTGAAACGGATTAGAAGCGGTTAGCTGATGGTGTAATCCACGGTTACTTCAAGACCCTGCAACAGGTAGGGGTTGGAGAACACGAGCTGATAGGTGCCGTTGATATCCGCCTGAAACTCGACGGTGTTGTTGTCCGTCTGTTCCTCATCGAGCAACTGGTCCTCAATTGGATTGAGGACAGTGAGGATCACGTCGCCTTCCGCCGAGCCCGCCCCTTCGTCACCTGCAAATCTTCCTCCGGTGGTAATTCCACCGGAACTGCGGCCCAATGAGGAGTAGGTGATGCTCACGGTATTGCCGGCGGCGAGGGTGAGTTCGAAGACCTCAAAGCCCCGAGCGACAACGAAAATTGTCTCGGTGCCCGATCCGGTGGCAGGGGCGGCTTCAGCCGGCGCCGGAGGCTGTGTAGCGGCCGGGGCGGCTGGGATCTCGGCAGTAGCAGCCGGTGTGGCGGGAGCGGCCCCACCATTATCGCCATTGTCTCCGCCACCGCAAGCGGCGAGGGCGGAGAGGACAATCAAGGCCAGAGAGAGGACAACTAGGGGTACGAATCTTCCCAAGGGTGTAGCAATTGTTCCACGGCTGGGAAACAAATGGAATTGGAGTTTGGGTTGCATCTGTTAAAGGTTCTCCTCAGAGCAAGGGATAAAATCGCAAGTAGGAATGTTATGCGCTTCGCGATTTTCTGTCAAGCAAAGGTGACGAAAAGCGCCAGAAAAAACCGAGGCCCCCGTGTTCGGGGGCCTCGGTCAGCTTTGTCGCTATGTCGAATAGGGTGTTAGCCTATTGCATTACGGGCTGGGTGTGCTCGTGATAGCGTACCGGTCCCATGTGGAGCATGTTGACCTGGTACTTCTCCACGATGGCGGGGTTGACTGCAACCTCAGCGAATACCCAGACGAGGGGTACGCTGAAGTGGCCTTCCAACCAGGCTTCTGCGAAGGCCTGGCCAGCAGCTCTCCGCTCGTCGTAGTTGGTAATCTCTGCACACTTGAAGTAGAGCTCAGAGGCTGCGGGCCATTCGCGATAGGCCTGACCGAGCTCCCAGACCATGGAGTAGGTAATGGCGTTACAAGGCGGGTCGAGGGACGGGGAAGCCGACCATAGCCAGTTGCCGCCATTGTGGGAGGGGTCACGGGTCTTGGCACGGAAGTCACCGAAGTCCGCGGACCAGTCCAGGCTGGCATTGACGCCAACGCTGGCCCAGTAACCTACAACCTGCTCACAGATGTCGGGCCATTCAGGCACAACCCTGTGGGACAGGAGGCAGTCGAGGGTAACGTCTACGCCGTCCGGATAACCGGCATCAGCGAGAAGAGCCCTTGCCTGATCGGGGTCACCGTCTCCCGGATACGGCCAGCCACCGGCAGCGCCGGTCTCGCCATTAGGTCCGGGGAAGGGAGCCCATTCGTCCTTGAAGTCGTCGCGCCAGGGCGGGAAGTAGTCAACCAAGGGGAAACCGAGGCCCTGGTAGAAGACGTTGTTGATCTCGTTCCTGTTGATCGCCAGGTTCATGGCGTGGCGAACCCTGGGGTCCCGTATCGGGGCATCCTGAGTGGAAGCATCCCTGGGGCCGCACTCGTGGGTCAGACCCGGAGGCGGGGA
>DAOUKX010000085.1:0-8597 GCA_034420855.1 Dehalococcoidia bacterium | reverse complement strand
AAAGACCTCTCGCTTATGCGGGAGGGGATTGAGCACATTGAGTGGGCGGGCCGGGACATGCCAGTGCTGGCGCTGATTCGGGAGAGATTTGAGAAGGAGAAGCCGCTGGTGGGCATTCGGGTTTCCGGCTGCCTGCACGTAACGTCGGAGACGGCGAACCTGGCGATTACGTTGCAGGCAGGAGGGGCCGAAGTCGCATTGTGCGCCAGCAATCCGTTGAGCACGCAGGACGACGTGGCGGCGGCGCTGGTGGGGGAGTATGGGATTGCGACCTTCGCTATCAAAGGGGAAGACGACGACACCTATTATGGCCATATCCGGTCGGCACTGGATGCCTCTCCCAACGTGACGATGGACGACGGGGCGGACCTGGTGGCGACGATTCACCAGGAGCGGAAGGACCTGATCAATGGGGTGATTGGTGGGACGGAGGAAACTACAACGGGGGTCATTCGTCTGCAGGCCATGGCGAAGGAGGGGGCGCTTCGATACCCCATCATCGCTGTGAACGAGGCGGACACAAAGCACTTCTTCGACAATCGTTATGGAACGGGGCAGAGCACGCTGGACGGGATTACCCGGGCGACGAACCTTCTGTGGGCGGGGAAGAAGGTGGTGGTGATGGGCTACGGCTGGTGTGGTCGGGGCATCGCCCAGCGAGCGCGGGGGATGGGTTCGAATGTCATCGTTACCGAGGTGGACCCGGTTCGGGCGCTGGAGGCGGTGATGGACGGATTTACCGTGGCGCACAGCCAGGAAGCAGCGCAGATAGGGGACGTGTTCATTTCGGCGACGGGGGGGCTTCACGCCATGGGACCGGAGCAGATGGCGTCGATGAAGGATGGGGCGCTGCTGGCGAACAGCGGGCACTTCAATGTGGAGATAGATATTCCGGCGCTGGAGGACATGGCGGAGTCAATCGCCGAAGTGAGGCCCTTCGTCAAAGAATATACGATGAAAGACGGGCGGAGGCTGAACCTGCTGGCCGAAGGCCGGCTGGTGAACCTGGCGGCGGCGGAGGGACATCCTTCCAGCGTGATGGACATGAGCTTCGCCAACCAGGCCCTGAGCGTGGAGCACCTGGCGGGCCGCAAGGAAGGGCTGGAGCCAAAGGTCTACCCGGTGCCGAAAGAGATGGACGTGGAAGTGGGCCGACTGAAGCTCCTGTCCATGGGAATAACAATCGACAAACTGACCGAAGCCCAGTGGAAGTACCTGAACAGCTGGGAAGAGGGAACTTAATTTACATAAGGAGCGACTTCAATTGTCAAACGCCTTCATGAACTCATCGCAATACCTTCTCACCTCAGAGTCGGTGACGGAGGGGCATCCCGACAAGCTGTGCGACCAGATATCGGACGCCGTCGTGGACGCAATTCTGGCCCAGGACCCCAGCGCTCGCATTGCCTGCGAAGCGTGCACCACCAATGGACTGGTGGTGATTATGGGGGAGATAACGACGAGCGCAACGATAGACGCGCAGTCGCTGGCGAGAGAAACGCTGAAGCGGGCCGGGTATACGGACGCCGAGCGGGGAATCGACTACAAGAGCTGTGGCGTGATGGTGTCGATACAGGAGCAATCGTCGGACATCAGCGAGGCCGTGAGCACTGCTTTGGAGGTGCGTGGGGATGGGCATTCTGCGCAGGATGACGCGAATCTGGACCTGATTGGCGCGGGAGACCAGGGGATGATGGTGGGATTCGCGTGCAACGAGACGCCGGAGATGCTGCCCTTGCCTCATGCGCTGTCGCACAGGCTGTGCAAGCGGCTGGCGATGGTGCGGAAGGAGGGGATGATTCCGTACCTGTGGCCAGACGGGAAGTCGCAGGTGACGGTGGAGTACGCCTATGGGGAGCCAAAGCGGATCGACACGATTGTGGTTAGCGCACAGCATACGCCGGAAACGGAGCAGGAGACTCTGGAACAGGACGTTAAGAGATTGGTGGTGGATGAGGTGGCGCCGGCGGGACTTATGGACGAGGGCACCAAGATTCTCGTGAATCCGAGCGGGCGTTTTGTGAACGGGGGACCGGCGGCGGACACGGGGCTGACGGGTCGGAAGATTCTGGTGGACACGTATGGCGGACTGGCGCGTCACGGCGGCGGGGCGTTCTCTGGCAAGGACCCGACGAAGGTTGACCGGTCGGGGGCGTACGCGGCGCGGTACGTGGCGAAGAACATCGTGGCGGCAGGGCTGGCGGACCGGGCAGAGGTGCAGGTGTCGTACGCAATTGGTGTGGCGCGTCCGATTTCGGTGAGCGTGGAGACCTTCGGGACGGCTAAGGTGTCGGACGACCGGATTCAGGAGCTGGTGAACAAGCACTTCGACCTGCGGCCCGCGGCTATCATCAGGGACCTGGAGCTGCGGAGGCCGATGTATGGGGAGCTTGCGGCGTACGGGCACTTCGGTCGTGAGGAGTTGAACGTGCCGTGGGAGAGGACGGACAAGGCAGGGGCGTTGAGGGCGGAGGCTTTCGGAGTCACTGCGTGACGGCAAGTTTGGGATTGGGCGTGGGCTTAAACTAGCGACGTCCCTCTCCCGCTCGACCCCTCGACAGGCTAAGGGTGAGCGTTGATTGGGGGGATGGATTCCCGCCTGCGCGGGAATGGGGATGGGGGAGTCGGTTGGTGGAACGTCCCTGCCAGAATGTGATTATAGTGTTATAGTGGGAGGACTGGTTTCAAACCAGCCCCTACGGGTGGTTGTGTGGGTTTCTGCCTTGGGAGATTTTTGTATGACCTACGCTTCAGTCCCATCGCCATCCTAATCACCCCCATCTCAATTTTCCCCCATCGAGGGGGAAGAGGTAAGAGGGGAAGGGGATTTCGCCCTCACCTCAATCCTCTCCCACCTTGGGAGAGGGGGAAGATGGATTCCCGCCTACGCGGGAATGGGGAGTCGGTTCGCGGAACGCCCCTATTGGGGTGGTTGTGTGGGAGCGAGTGGGTAGTGGCTGGTGACGAGATTCCTCTGCTACGCTTCGTTTCGCTCGGAATGACATTTGGGTTGGGGGGAAGAGGAAGAGGGCCGGCAGGTGGGGGAGAGTCAGGCGTGGGCAGTGAGTGGGTTCCTGCCTTTGCAGGAAGAAGATGGGAAGAGTGGTTCATCCTCATTCCTTCGACAAGCTCAGGGTGAGCGTTGATTGGGGGGGATGGATTCCCGCCTGCGCGGGAATGGGGATGGGGGAGTCGGTTGGTGGAACGTCCCTGTCAGAAAGTGCTGATGGTGTTATAGAGGGGGGGCTGGTTTCAAACCAGCCCCTACGGGGTGATGTTGGGGGTTCCTGACTTCGGAGGAACAAGATTGCTTTGGAGAGTAGGGCGATTGCCCCCGCTCAATCCTTCGACAGGCTCAGGATGAGCGGGGGCTGGAGGATAGTTGCGGTTGGCGGCGAGATTCCTCGGCTGCGTTTGGGATGACGTGTGGGTGGTGGGGAGTTCACCCTCCATCCCTTCGACGGGCTCAGGACAGACTCACACTTCCCCCATCGAGGTAGAAGGGAATTAGTCAGTGGGGGGTGTGGTATAGTGGGGGCGGTTGGCGGGGATGCAGTCTGTCGAGGAGGTGGAGCAATGCCGGGAGTCCATGACCGGGGCGGTTGGCCCACTGACGATCCCATCGACCAGGAAGAGCATCCAGTGATGGACTGGGAGGTGCGGATGAGCGCGCTTCTTGGGGCGTTGCGGGGCAAGGGGTTGATGCGCACGGACGAGATGCGACGGGGCATTGAGGCTATCGAGCCGAGCAAGTATGAGTCGATGAGCTACTACGAACGGTGGGCGGAGTCGGTGGAGTCGATTCTTGCGGAGAAGGGCATTTTCACGCGGGAAGAGATCGACCGGAAGATGTCTGAGCTTTCGAGGGGAGCGGGTTAGTGTCGATGGCAGAGCAACAGCCGAAGTTTGAGGCGGGGGACAGGGTGAGGGTGCGTTGTTTGAACGTGAAGGGGCACAACCGGACGCCGTGGTTCCTACGAGGTAAGGTCGGGACGGTGGAGCGGTGTCATGGGGCGTATCCGAACCCGGAGTCGCTGGCGTACGGCGGGTCGGGGGAGCCGGCGATGCCGCTTTACCTGGTGGAGTTCAGCCAGAGGCATTTGTGGGAAGGGTACGAGGGGTCGGAGGGGGACAAGCTGATGGCGGATGTTTTCGAGCACTGGCTGGAGCGGGCTTAGCGTAAGAGAAGACTTTTGCATGACCCAGCTATCAGTCACACCGCCACCTCTATGACTTTCACCTCAGTCCTCTCCCAGGACGGGAGAGGAGGGAAGAGGGGGCCCTGCCCGTCACCGCGCCGCGGTGGGTTCCTGCTTTCGCAGGGGTGACGAAGAAGAGGCGGGAGACTGGGGGTGGCGTTGGATGCTCGACCCTTCGACAGGCTCAGGGTGAGCGGGGGTGGACGGTTCGCGAACCGTCCCTACGAATGTGTGGGGGAGGGACTAGACCCTCACCTCAATCCTCTCCCAGGACAGGAGAGGAAGGAAGAGGGGGGCAGAGATGACGGCTAGGCGAAGATCAGAATAGGGGGAGAGAATGAGCGAGTCGCACGGATATGAACATCCAGGGATGGCGCACGACGAGGAGCTGGGGTACTACGCTCACAGGGTGAGGGCGATGGAGGCTGTGCTGGTTGAGAAGGGGATTGTAAGCGGCGAGGAGGTTGAGAGTCTGTTAGCGGAAGGCGAAGCCCGTTCACCAGCAGACGGGGCAAGAATCGTTGCTAGGGCGTGGACGGACCCGGATTTCAAGAACCGGCTGCTGGCGGACGCGAAGGTGGCGGTGGCGGAGCTGGGGTATTCGGAGTCGGAGAACCTGCCGGACGTGGTGGTGGCGGAGAACACGGATGGGGTACATCATCTGGTAGTTTGTACGTTGTGTTCGTGCTATCCGACGTGGCTGCTTGGGAGGCCACCGGACTGGTACAAGAGCCTGACGTACCGGTCGAGGGCGGTGATCGACCCGCGGGGGGTGATGCGAGAGTTCGGGTTGGAGTTGGAGCCGGGGGTGGAGGTGCGGGTGCTGGACAGCACGGCGGACATTCGATACCTGGTTCTGCCGAAGCGTCCGGCAGGTACGGAGGGGTGGAGCGAGGAGGAGCTGGCGCGCCTGGTGACGCGGGACTCGATGGTGGGGGTGTCGAGGGCGTTGTCGCCGGAGCCGGTTGCGGGGTAGGGGAGTCGGGAGGTTCGGGAATCGACATTAGTAGAGGCGACGTAGGGGGCCGGTGCCCGTTTGACATCGGATATTGATTGGGAACAAGAGACGTGCTATTTTCCTGCGAGCGACACTATAGAGGAGGTTCAGGTAATGGCGGAATCTAAAGAGTCGGTCCTTTCCAGTTGGTTTACGATTGACAATATAGCAGTGGGAAGCAGCGCCGTGGGGGTTGTGGCGGCCGGGACCTGGAATGCCATAGCAATGGTGGCGATATCCTTCCTGAATGCGATTGGGTTGGTCTCCTTCAGTCCGGTGAACGCCGTGGGGTTTGTCGCGATAGGGGGAGTGAATGCGGTGGGGGTGGTGGCTATAGGGGGCATCAATTCGGTGGGCGTTATCTCTATTGGCGGAGTGGGGGCGTATGGGGTAATAGCGATAGGTGGGGGTACTGTGAAGAGCGCGTTGCCACTGTCCTAGATTGGGAGTTAGCCCATGAGGGCGGGTTTGAAACCCGCCGCTACAGGATGTGTGGGATGTAGGCGGCGCTGTGGGCAGGATGACATGTGGGGGAGGGGGAATGTGGGATAGGAAGAGGGCAGGTTTCAAACCTGCCCCTACCGGAGTCAACCTGGGGAAGAGGGTTTGGCGAGTTGCCCTTGCGGGTGATGGCGTGGATTGGGGAATTACCCTCACCTCGGTCCTCTGCCAGGACGGGAGAGGAGGAAGAGGGGGGAATGTTGTGGGTGGGAGGTTCACCCCCATCCCAACCTTCCCCCATCAAGGGGGAAGGGAAAGAGGAAAGAGCGCTCGACCCTTCGACAGGCTCAGGGTGAGCGGGGGGTTGGAAGATGGTTGTGGCTGGTGGCGAGATTCCTCGACTCCGCTTCGCTTCGCTCGGAATGACATGTGGGTTGAGGGGAAAGAGAGGGATAGATGGATTCCCGCGTTCGCGGGAATGGGGAGTGGTAGGAACGTGGGAATGATGGGAGGGGAGAGGGGGGTGTTTCGGGGATAGGTTGGTTCTAGAGGCGGAGGTCGCGGCGCTGGTAGGCGACGTAGCCGGCGATTGTGGGTACGACGATTACGGTAATCAGCAGAAGGACGTGGAGGGGATCGAGGCCGTTCAGGATGGGGGAGTTGCCGCCGTGGTAGAAGAAGGGGGAGAGCCATCTGGCGGGTTCGAGGATATCCACAATGGATGCGAGGGTGTTGATTACGTAGGTGGCGACGGCGGTCCCGGCGGAGACGCCTACACTGAGTCCGCGGCTGCCGGTGATTGCGCCGACGGCGAAGGCGAGGGAGCCGAAGGCGATGCCGAGAAGGGTGGAGCTTGTGATAGCCGCGACCAGGTTGACCATGCCGACTTCCATGTTGACGATGATGGCGCCGATGGCCAGGGACAGCCAGACCGCGGTGGCCAGCAGGACGCTGGCGGCGAGGAGGAAAGCGTATTTTTGCAGCAGGACTCGGCGGCGGCTGATCGGCTCGGAGAGGAGAATTTCGATGGTGCGCTTGTCCTCTTCGCCCGCGATGGCTGATGCTCCCAGGCCGATGGCGAAAATTATGAGCAGCAGGGGGACCATAAAGCTGAACATCTCGGCGCTCAGGTATCCGGCGCCTGAGGTGACGTCCACGATATCAGTAAATCCGAAGAGGGCCAGCAGATCGGGGTCGAAGGCATCCATGTAGTCCTGGATGGCTTCGTTGGTGGAGATGCTGGGATAGAAGGAGGTCATTACCGCGCAGAGCAGGATTATCCCCAAGACCCACCAACCGAGACTGCGGCGGTTGTCTAGGAGGGACTTTAGGAAGAGGTTACGCAGAAGCATCGGATTCCTCATCACGGAGATCTTTGCACAACCTACCGATCGGTCCCACCGCCATCCCGGTTACCCTCACCTCAATCCTCTCCCAGGACGGGAGAGGAGGTAAGAAAGGGGGAGATGACGGTTATTCAAAGGTCTCATCACGGTAGAAGGCGAGGAAGATCTCTTCCAGGCTGGGCTCGTGGACGGCGATGTCTACCACCTCGTGTTTGGCGGCTGTCTTGATGAACCCGTCTAGGGAGCCTACCACCTCGCACTTGAGCGCATCGCCATTTACGATCACATTTCTCACGCCATCGACGGCCCGGATGGCGCCTTTTGAGACGGGCGCTCCGAAGCGGACTTTGAGGCTTCGGATGCTACGCGCCTTGAAGGCTGCGACATCTTCGACGGCGACCAGGCGGCCATCGCGGATGATGGCTACCCTGTCGCAGAGATCTTCGACCTCCTTAAGGATGTGGGAGGAGAGGAAGACAGTCCTGCCATCGGCCTCCACCTCCAAGACCATGCGCTCGAACTCCTGCTGGATGAGGGGGTCGAGGCCGGAGGTGGGTTCGTCCAGAATTAGAAGCTCCGGCTCGTGCATGAATGCGCGAATGACGGCAACCTTCTGTCGGTTGCCCTGGGAGAGGGTGCGGATGTTGCGGGAGAGGTCGCAATCGAGCCTGTCGGCGAGTCGTTTAATCTTCGTCCAGGGGATGCCGCCCTTGAGGGCGGCGACATGGAGGAGGAACTGCTTGCCGGTGAGGTTATCGTAGAGAGCGGGGTCTGCGGGGAGGTAGCCGATGCGGCGTCGTATCTCCAGGGAATCTGCCTGGGTGTCGAGGCCGAGGATGGTGGCGGAGCCGCCGGTGGGGCGGATAAGGTCCAAGAGGAGGCGGATGGTGGTGGTCTTGCCGGCGCCGTTGGGGCCGAGATAGCCGAAAACGCCGCCGGGCATGACGTTCATATCGAGGTCGAGGACGCCTCTTTGCTCGCCGTAGTATTTGGTGAGCTTCTGCAGTTGGATGACGGGGTTCATTCTTCGCTCTTGCGTTTCAGTGTATCATGAGTGAAGGGAGGGATGGAAGGTGGTGTTGGGGGGGTCACCCTCACCCCAGCCCTCTCCCAGGACGGGAGAGGGGGTTTGGGGGACTGGTCGGTCGTCCGTACAGGTGGTGATTGCAGCATTTGGCGTGTCCGCTCGGCCCTTCGTCCTTTGATAGGCTCAGGATGAGTGGAGCGGGGAGGGGAGGGAGGGATTCCCGCCTTCGCGGGAATGGATGGGGGTGACCATGTGGGGCGTCCATACGGGGGATTTACCCTCCTCTCAATCCTCTCCCAGGTCGGGAGAGGAGGCAAGAGGCAGGGAGTTGCGTGTGGGGCGCTTGACCCTTCGACAGGCTCAGGGTGAGCGGTTAGGGAATGGGGGATGGGGGGTTAGCCGAGGAGGAGGGTTCGGACCTGGTCGGGGTGTTGGAGGAGGGAGCCGGTTCGTTCGATGGTGTCCTCAACGGCGCTGACGAGGGGGTCAACGCCGAATCGTTCGCCGTCGGGGTGCATCATGAGCCGGAAGGTGGGGGCTGCGCCGGGATAGCCGGTGATGGGGATGGTGATGACGCCGTAGTTTTT
>DAOUKX010000084.1:0-6744 GCA_034420855.1 Dehalococcoidia bacterium | reverse complement strand
GCCGTAACGGAGAGCCACGTCCGGCTTGCTGTTGAGGATGCGTCCGAAGGCAGCCTCCAACTCTTCCGATGGAAGGGTGCCCGCGTCAGGAATGCCCCCGGCGGCGATAATTGGGTCGGGATGCGGCTCCGGAAGCGCAAAGCCGGTGGCAGTGTCCGTGGCGCTTGCAGCCCCAATGGTGAGGGCCGAGTCCGACAGGTAGTCGCGGATGTCTGCCTTCGCCCACGCTTCCGCCGCCTGGGTTGCGGCGCTTCCTGGGTTTGTAGTCATATCGCTCTCCTATTGCTGGTTACGCTTGCGGTATGGGCAAAAACGGCCGCCAAACGCTGTTGAAAGTCTACCACATAATGTTATTACGTGAAGCAAACGAGACAGGCGCCGCACTCTCTCCCGTGTCCTAGCGGATGCGGGAACCCATCTATCTCTCCCCCAAACGTGCGCCATCCATCCCCTTGGTGTTACCATGCCCTCCAAACATCACCCAAACTCACAAACGGAGGTCAACCCATGCCCCGAATGACCGGAAATCGCTACATCGCGAAAATGCTGGAGGCCTACGGCATCAGCAGCATCTTCCAAGTGCCCACCGCCTTCTTCGGCGTCATGGCAGAGATGGAAAACATGGACATCCACCGCGTCGTCACCCACGGCGAGAAGGCGGCCGCATACATGGCCGATGGATACGCCCGCGCCTCGAAGGGCCCCGGTATCTGCATGGCCCAGAGCATCGGCGCAGCGAACCTGGCCGCGGGTCTCGCCGACGCGTTCATGGCTCAGTCCCCCGTCATCGCCATGACCAACGCCATCCCCGCCGAGCACCGCTACCGCCACGTGTACCAGGAGTATGACCACGCCGCTCCCTTCCACACCGTTACCAAGGCCAGCTACGAGGTGGATAAGGTATCCAGGATTCCAGACTCCCTCCGACAGACTTTCCGCGAGGCCACGACAGGCTCTCCCGGGCCCGTTCACCTCCACGTTCGCGACGACGCCCTCTACGCCGAAGCCGACCTGGACATGGTCGTTGAAGACCGCCACGTCCGTTACCCGGTTTTCCGACCCGAACCGAGCATGGACAGCGTGAAGGAAGCGGCGCGACTAATTTCTGAGGCACGTCGTCCCGTCATCATCTCCGGCTCCGGCGTCATGGCGTCCGGCGCCTGGGACGAAGTGGCGCAACTCGCCGAAATGCTCACCATCCCCGTGGCGACCACCCTCAACGGCAAGATGACTCTCTCCGCCGACCATCCCCTGAACGTGGGCGTCGTTGGGCGCTACTCCCACTGGAGCGCCAACCGCATAGTGTCGTCGGCGGACCTGGTCATCGGCATCGGCACCCGCCTCGGCGGCATGGCCACGTGGGAGTGGCGCGTCCCCCCGGCGAATACTCCCACCGTGCAGATTGGAATAGACCCCTCAGAGTTAGGCCGGAACTATCCTGCTGCAGCCGCCGTTCAGGGCGACGCCAGGGTCTCCCTTCAGCGCCTCATAAACGTCCTGGAACCCGTCAGTCCCCGACAGGACGTGCTCGATGAGGTGGCCAGCATCGTCGGTCAGTGGCGCGAGGAATTCCGTCCCATGATCGAGTCGGACGCCTCCCCCATGAGGCCGGAGCGGATGGTCAAGGAGATTGCCGAGCATCTACCGTCTGGGTCGATGGTGGTGTCCGACACGGGCCACTCCGGTATCTGGACGGGCGTGGTGATGGAGTTGAAGGAGCCGGGCCACAACTACTTGCGATGCGTCGGCTCCCTGGGCTGGGGACTGCCCGGCGCCATCGGCGCGAAGCTCGCCCTGCCGGACCGTCCGGTGTTGTGCTTCACTGGCGACGGCGGCTTCTGGTACCACATCGGCGAGCTCGAAACGGTCCTTCGCCACAACGTGAACCTGGTCATAGTGGTCAACGACAACCGCTCTCTCAACCAGGAGAAAGGCCCTATCGACAGGGCCTACGAAGGCAAGGCTACCCAGCGCGCCTACGACGACCTGATGATGTTTGAGGACGTCAATCTCGCCAAGGTTGCGGAAGCTATGGGATGCTACGCCGAGCGTGTCGAACGTCCCTCAGACATAGCCGACGCCATGGCCCGCGCCTTCGCCGCCAACAAACCCGCCGTCCTCGACATGGTCTCCGACATAGAAGCCATGGCCCCCCAAGCCCGGGAGGAGGATGTGGCTCCCAACATTTGAGGAATACAATCAGTGAATGCTAGAATCGGCCACTGAATCAAAGGAAAATCCAGGTACATAACTTCTACGCATTTTTCCTGACCACCCACTACTTACGCCCTACTATACATTTGGGGTATCAAACGATTGGCACCCATGCTTGATACTGGGTTGTCTACGATTCCAAATGTATGAACCTAAAATCGAATGCCCATGTGAATGGAGGAATCTATATGGAAATCTTTGCAGACATGAAGTGTGCAAGTTGTGGTGAAGGCTGGCTCTATCAATCCGGCAAAGGCCACTGGCCGACGAGGCAAGCTGGTGACGAACGTCGAGTAGAGTTGTTGGTGCCCTTTTACTGCGTAGAATGCCAAGCTGAAACATCAGTGGTGTTCCGTTCGATCGACAAAGGTTGCTACGACAAAATGACCATTCAGATTGAATTGACCGACGGACGTGCTGCAACTGTGTAGGATCAGGAAAACTGCATAGATGAAGTTCTTGAGGACACTGATCCTTAGTTTTGCCGTCTTAGTTATTACCATCTCAGCACAACCAGTCAACGCGCAGACAGATGGCGGCAAGATTGCCTTTGTTTCAGACCGTGACGGAAACCTTGAGATCTACGTTATGAACGTGGACGGCTCAAGCCAAACGCGGTTGACGGACAACTCAGCAAACGACAGTACACCAAGCTGGTCACCAGATGGGCAACACATAGCGTTTAGTTCAGATAGAGATGGGGACTCCGAGATATTTGCAATGAACGCAGACGGATCGGGCCAAACTCAACTGACAGACAACACTTCATCAGAATGGTCCCCAAGCTGGTCTCCTGACGGGGGACGAATAGCATTTACTTCAGACAAAAGCGGGGATCGCGAGATTTTTGTGATGAACGCGGACGGCTCGAGCCAAACTCGATTGATGGACAACCCAACAAACGGCAGTGCACCAAGCTGGTCACCGGACGGAAATCGTATAGCATTTACCTCAGGTGGATACGGCAGGATATACGTGATAAACATAGACGGTTCTAGCCAGAATCAACTGACTGAGCACGATCCCGCTGAGGGTTCTGTGTTTGACTGGTTTCCAAGATGGTCTCCCGACGGGCAACGCATTGCATTTTCTTCGGGGTCTCCCGTGGGACGTGCGATTTATGCAATGAACATTGATGGGTCGAGCCAGATGCAACTTACCAATAATACGTCAAAGAATGATTATCCAACTTGGTCACCAGATGGGAAACGCATCGCCTTCGCCTCAGATCAAGACGGAGGCCGCGATATATATGCAATGAACGCGGACGGGTCGGATAGGAAACAATTAACTAATAACAGATATAGGGATATTTTCCCAGATTGGTCTCCAATCGACGCAAATACAGAGACTGGCTTCACATCGCAACCTGTCGCTGCACAGACTAACGAGGATAAGATCGCCTTCGTTTCAGACCGCGACGGAAACAATGAGATTTACGTGATGAATGTCGATGGGTCGGGACAAATGCGGTTAACAAACAACGAATTTAGGGACATCACTCCTAGTTGGTCCCCGGACGGGACACGCATTGCTTACTCTTCAAGCCAGGGTGGGTATGAGATTTATCTCATGAACTCAGATGGATCAGGCAATACCCGTCTAACCAACGACTCAGGATGGAATGATTCTCCAAGCTGGTCTCCGGATGGTACACGCATCGTGTACACGTCGTCGGAGGGCAATATACCAGACATCTATGTGATGAACGCAGATGGGTCCGAGCGGATAGAACTTACCAACATAGAGTTCAGCAGTGATCCAACTTGGTCGCCGGATGCTCAGCACATTTCGTTTGTGCTTGGGCATTACTCCGTCACAAACGGAATATATGTGATGAATCAAGATGGTTCAGGCAGATACTGGCTCACTAACAATTGGCAGGATAGTCAACCAAGCTATTCACCAGATGGAAAGCGCATTGCGTTTTTTTCAGGTCGAGACGGTAATGGAGAGATATATTCATTAGGTGCAGATGGAACTGGTCTGGTACGACTTACCAACAACGCAGCGACAGACAAAGAACCAAGCTGGTCTCCAGATGGCAAGTTTATTACATTCGCATCAGACCGAGATGGGGATTTTGAGATATTTATAATGAATTCGGACGGATCGAATCAGACACAAATCACTCACAACTCGTTTTCCGATACAGCCCCCAGCTGGGGCCGAAGTGGCCAGAATATTCAGCCCACTCCCATATCACAACCGACGCCGGTAGTTACACCAACCCCTTCGCCAATTCCAACACCCATATCGACTCCACCACCTACTCCCGCGCCAACCCGTGCGTCATTGCTTCAAACACCTCCTCCGGTCGTCCCAACGTCAGTACCAGCAGTCGTGCAAACAGTCCGCAACATAGTCTCACCGACGCCGAGGCCCACCCCAACCCGCGTTGCGTTCACACCCGCTATCTCCAGAACGATCCCAACCGCCACACCCACCCCATCAGCCCGCGCCAGCCAAGTTTCTACCCCACAACCCACCCCGTCACCAACCATCGTGGCTTCAACCTCTTCTCCGCCCTCAACCCCTGAGCCCGAGCCCACCCCCGAACGCGGCTTCTTCGTCAACTCCCTCCCATCCCAGGGAAGCTCCGGCGAGTGGGACTTCATGGACCCCGTCGCCCTCTCCATAATCGGCATCGTCCTGACCCTCGTCGGCACCCTCGTCCAGCTGTTCAGAGGCCGTTAGCAATGGCAGACCTGGGCAGAGGAGTGATATCCCCCGACCAACTCAGAAGAGTTGCCGCCCGCCTGGCAACCAACGCCGCCCTCGGCCTCCCCTTCTTCCTCATAGGCGTGTTCGGCATCACCACCGCCGACCTGTCGGACCTTTCCCTGATCTTCCTGGCAATCGTGATTCTGGGAGCCGCCATCGTCCTCATCGGCATCTACGGCACCGTCCTCACCCGTCCCAAGCCAAACCTAATGCCCGACGAAAATATCCAGGAGTTGCGTCATCCTTCCATGAAGCCCGCAATGGCCAGAATCGCCATGAGCGTCCCCTTCTTTCTCGCCGCCGGATACATGGTGGCCTTCACCTACCTGCCCTACGTCTACCCCTTCGCGGTCTTCCTCGCCGGCCTGTTCCTCTACCTGCGAGGCGTCATCCGCTACTGGATTAACCACCACACCATCTACTACGTGACAAACCGGCGCGTGGCCCACGCCTACAAGTTCCTGTGGCTGGACACCACGGAGATTCCCGTCGGCTCCATTAACGCCATCTCTGAGACGCGGAACTTCATCGAGATGCTCACCGGCAGGGGCAGCGTCCTTGTCGCCAGCGGCATAAGCGACCGCCACACGGTGCGTATGCAGGAGATAGACAACCCCGGCCCCGTGGCGCAGGCAATTCGCCGCCTGATATCAGAGCGCCGTCAGGAACCCATCTAGCGCCTGTCTCTACTCCCCCTCCCTGTAAACCGCCGCCACTTCCCTGATGCGCCGAAGGCTCGCCGACGCGTAGTCCGTCGCTTCATATTGCTGAATCTGCTGCTCCTTCACACCCAGCTTCTCAGCCAGTTCCCGCTGGCTCAGCCCCTTGGCAATTCGGGCCTGTATCAGCAGCTTGGGGATGTCCGCCAAAGCCTTGAGGGAATCCATATCAAACCCGCCGGCCTTCAGGGTTTCGTACTCCTTCAGTTCCCCCTCCAGGTCCGCAATCTGACTGTCCAGGGCATCCTGCTGCGCCTTCGCGATAAGCGGTTGCACTTCTCCGTATGGCGCCCTCGCGTCCCTCACCACTCCCGAGGCGAGGTCGCTCACCCCGCCTTCGTCGCCTTCTTCCACACTCACATTCACCGCATTCAGCGATTTTCTCAACCGCCCAACCTGCGCCCTGGTAATTCTGTACTGCCTTTCGTTCTTAATCATTTTAACTCCCACAAATCAATGGCGATTATCCCCTTTGGTTTTCCGGCATCCCTGTCCGTTTGGAAGAATTGTAGAAATGTGAACCCATCATCATCCGCTTGTGAAGACGCCGGAAACAGCTCCCCCAAGTATTTGGCTTTCTGAGCCGCTCTCCCATTGGGGAATGTGAGCAACACGGGATCGAGCTTCAGCGGATCAACCCAAGCCTCTTCCCAGCAGGCATCGAAGTCCCCCGGGATCTCCTTGTCCGTAACGAAGCTCCCATCAATGTACACGGTCCTGCAACCGGCGTTTTTCAAGCTCTGTATTGCTTCTCTCAGACCTGCAAGGAGCAATCTCCTCCAGGCATTGACCCCAAACGTTTCCACGAGATCTCCCCACGAAGCTTTGTGGATACCCGCTGGCAGGAGTCCTTCCCTGTCAAACTCAGGCATCACGACACAAGTATAGCATTGTGTTTAGCCAAAGTAAAGCCGCTGTACTCGTTCAGTACATGTGAGACAGAAGGGAGGGTACCAAGGTTGGGTGGTGTAGAAGAAGATACCGAAGAGGAGTGAGTCCGTCCAGTGAGTGGTGGGGCCTGAAGGTATGGTAGATACGCTCCCAGTTGAGGAGAGCCTGGTTGAGGGAAGGGATGTCCAAGTCGCCG
>DAOUKX010000083.1:0-13601 GCA_034420855.1 Dehalococcoidia bacterium | reverse complement strand
GCATCCTGCGTTCCATTACCCAGGGCCGCGCCAGCCACAGCATGGAGTTCAAGTATTATCAGCCGGTCCCCAGCGGATACACTCAGGAAATCCTCAACCGTTAGCAGAGCATTGAATTAGATGGTAAGACAGTCAGTCCAGGCAACCACCTCGCAAAAGATACGAATCGTCCTCAAGGCCTTCGACCACAAGACCTTGGACCTTTCCGCCACTCAGATTGTGGAGACGGCGGAGCAGACCGGCGCCATGGTTGCCGGCCCCGTTCCCCTGCCCACCCACATCCGGCGCTTCTGCGTCATCCGCTCTCCCCACATCGACAAGGACTCCCGGGAGCACTTCGAAATCCGCACCCACAAGAGGCTGATTGATATCCTGGAACCCACCACCAAGACCATCGACGCTCTAACCCGCTTGAATCTCCCCGCGGGCGTGGACATCTCAATTAAGCTGTAGGATAAGAAGAATCCGACCGTGATTAAGGCAATTTTAGGAAAAAAACTGGGCATGACCCAGTATATTTATGAAGATGGACGTATGGTTCCGGTCACCGTCATCGAGGCCGGCCCCTGCACCGTTACGCAACTCAGGACCGCCGAAAGGGACGGTTACGAAAGCGCTCAGTTGGGCTTCGGCTCCAAGAAAAAGCTCAATCGGCCAACGCGAGGCCACCTGAAGAACAACGGCTCTTTCCGCTACCTCCGGGAGGTCCCCGTTCAGGACCTCGACGGTCTGGAAGTGGGACAGCAAGTCGGACCTGACATCTTCGAGGCAGGTGAGCGCGTCACCGTTGTCGGCTCCTCCCGCGGGCGGGGCTTCCAGGGCACCGTCAAGCAACACGGCTTCGGCGGAGGCTCCCGCACCCACGGCCAGTCCGACCGTCTACGTGCCCCCGGCTCCATCGGCATGGGCACCACTCCGGGCCGCGTCTTCAAGGGAAAGAAAATGTCCGGCCACATGGGCAACGCCCGGATCACCGTCAAGAATCTGGAAGTGGTTCACGTCAACCCGGACCGCAACCTCATTCTGGTCAAGGGCGGCGTCCCCGGTGCACCCCAGGGCCTGCTAATGGTCAAGAAATCGGAGAAAGGCGGCTAATCCGCCCAGGACACAGAGATGGAACTTCAACTGCAAGATATCAAGGGCCGCGTGGTAGGCGAAGTGCCCGTCAGCGAGGCCCTCTTTGGCGCTCCCTTTAACGCCGACCTCGTACATCAGGCAATGGTCATGTATCAACTCAACGCGCGGCAAGGCACCCACAAGGTCAAGGTGCGAAGCGAGGTCTCCGGCGGCGGCGCCAAGCCCTGGCGGCAGAAGCACACAGGCCGCGCCCGCCACGGAAGCATCCGCTCCCCCATCTGGCGGGGAGGCGGCGTCACCTTTGGACCCCATCCTCGAAGCTATCGACGTGACATGCCCAAGCGCATGCGCCATCTCGCCCTGCGCTGCGTCCTCTCCCAGAAGCTGGAAGCCGGACGCGTCGTCCTCGTGGAGGACTTCGACGACATCACCGGCCGCACCAGGGAGATGATTCAGGCGCTGAACAACCTGAACACCAGCGGCTCCACCCTCATCGTAACCGCATCGTCGGAAACCAACGTGGTCCGTTCCGCCCGCAACATCCCACGGGTCTGGACCATGCCCGCCAATCTTCTTAATGCCGGCGAACTGCTCAAACGCAGCAACCTCATACTGACCCTGGACGCCCTCCGGCGCGCCGAGGATCTCTGGGGCGAAGGAGCCGACTCCGTCCAGGTCGTTCCCGTCACAACCTCCTCCAATGGACACGAGGACGTGGAGGAAGACGAACCTGAAGTCGTAGAAGAGCCCGCCATGGAGGAAGCCTCCGAACCCGCAGAGGCCGCCCTGGACGAGACTCTGGCCGACGATGAGCCGGACGTCTCTGACGTCGATGCCGAACCAGAGAAGCAGGAAGGAGAGGCCTAGCCGCCATGTTGGAACTTCAGCAGGTGCTGGTCAAGCCCCTCATCACCGAAAAGAGCACCCTCCTTCAGGAGGAGGGCAAGTACGTCTTCCACATTGCCCCCAGGGCCAACAAGGTGCAAGTTCGCGAAGCCGTCGAAAAGTCCTTTGGCGTCGTCGTGGTTGATGTTAATATATGTAGAGTCCGCGGGAAGCTCAAGCGCTACGGCCCCAGGCTCTCCCGCACTCCCGATATAAAGAAAGCTATCGTGACGCTGCGCGCCGGCGACAGGATACAGCTGATTGAGGGTCTGTAAAGATGCCCCTTAGAATACCCAACCCACGCACCCCCGGCACCCGCAACGCGGCGCTTCCCACTTTTGACGAAATCACCCGCAAGACGCCGGAGAAGTCCCTCCTGCGCCCGCTCAAGAAGCACGCCGGACGCAACAACTCCAACCGCATAACCATGCGGCGAAGAGGCGGCGGCAGCAAGCGCCACTATCGACTCATCGATTTCAAGCGGGACAAAGACGGCATCCCAGGCACAGTTGTGTCCGTGGAGTACGACCCCAACCGAACCGCGCGCATCGCCCTCATCGCCTACGCCGACGGAGAGAAGCGCTACATCCTGTCTCCCCTCGGCCTAGCCCCCGGCGCGAAGGTAGAGTCTGGGCCCTACGCCGGAATCAGCCCCGGCAACTGCCTCCCCATTCGGCTCATCCCCACTGGCACGCTGGTCCATAACCTTGAGCTGGAAGTGGGACGAGGCGCAAAGATGGTCCGCAGCGCGGGCACCGCAGCCCAGATCCTCTCTCGCGAAGACGTATACGTGCTCATCCGTCTGCCCTCCGGCGAAATCCGGCGAGTGCCCGCCAACTGCAGGGCAACCATCGGCCAGTTGAGCAATGTCGACCACAAGAACATAATCTGGGGTAAGGCAGGCAAGACCCGCCACCGGGGCCGAAGGCCCAAGGTTCGCGGCTCCGCCATGACCCCGAGAGACCACCCCCACGGCGGCGGCGAAGGCAAGGCCGGCATCGGCATGCCTGGCCCCAAGACCCCTTGGGGCAAGCCCGCCCTCGGATACCGCACCCGCAAAAAGCGCAAGCCCACGAACCTCGTCGTCCGTGGCAGGCGCAGGGGAAGGAGAAGATAGTCTATGTCCCGGTCCACCAAGAAAGGGCCTTACGTGCATCCCAAGCTGCAGAAGAAAGTGATGAACGCCCAGCGCGCAGGCTCCAAGACCATCATCCGTACCTGGTCCAGGGCTTCCACCATCATGCCTGAGATGATCAATCTCACCATCGCCGTGCACGACGGTCGACGACACGTGCCCATCTTCATAACTGAAAACATGGTCGGACACAAGCTGGGCGAGTTCGCTCCCACCCGCACTCTGCGCGGCGCCGGAAGGGGTCCCCGCTAGTCATGGTTGCAGTTCAGGCAGTAGCCAAGCAGGTGGGCGTCTCCCAGAAGCGCGTCATGCCCATTCTTGCCCTGGTGCGGGGCAAGCAGGTCGATGAAGCCGTAAACATCCTCGAGCTCTCATCTTCCCCTTGGGCAAAAGTAGTGGCCAAGACCGTCAAGTCCGCAGCCGCTAACGCCGAAAATAACCTGCTGGCCGACAGGGACAGCCTACGCATCGTTCGCATTACCGCAGACGTTGCTCCCTCCCAGAGGCGCTTCAAGCCCCACGCCCGGGGCCGCGTCGGCAGAATGCACCGAAGATCATGCCATATCACCGTAGTAGTGGATGAGGAGGCGATCGATGGGACATAAGACTCACCCCATAGGCTTCCGCCTGGGCATCAACAAGCCCTGGCTGGCCAACTGGTTCGTCCCCAAAGCCAGACAGTACCGCGAGATGGTCCTCGGCGACCTCACCATTCGCGATGAAGTAAAAAAGGCCTACAGCGGCTTCTCCGACGCCGGCATCGCCTCCGTCGAGATTGCCCGCCACAGCCAGAACCTTGTCATCAACATCCACTCCGCCCGCCCCGGCATCCTCATAGGCAGGGACGGAGAACGGGTCAAGCGCCTACGCGCCAACCTGGAGCGGATTACCGGCAAGCGCATCCAGTTGAATATCCTCGAAATTCAGCAGCCGGAACTTAACGCCTATCTCGTAGCGAAGAATATCGCCGACCAGCTCACTCGACGCGTCGCCTACCGACGTGCCCTCAGGCAGGCCCTACAGCGCACCATGCAGGGCGGCGCCCAGGGCATCAAGATTGTCATCAAGGGGCGCATCATGGGCTCGGAAATCGCTCGCACCGAGCGGGTTATGGAAGGCCGCGTGCCCCTCCACACCCTCGGCGCGGACATCGACTATAACTACGCCGAAGCTTCCACCGTCATGGGCCAGATCGGCGTGAAGGTATGGATCTACAAGGGCAACATCGAACCGGAGCCCCAGCCGGAACAGGTGGAGGAGATGGAGACCATCGAGGTCACCGTCCACGCCGACGACCCCCAGGAAGAGGAAACTGCCGAACTGGAGACGCAAGATGTTACAGCCTAAGCGCGTTAAGTTCCGCAAGGTCATGCGGGGCCGACGCAAGGGCAAGGCCACTGCCGGCAACACCGTCAGCTTCGGCGACTACGGCCTCAAGGCCATGGAGTCCTGCTGGCTGACTGCCCGGCAGATTGAAGCCGGACGCGTAACTATCACCCGCCATCTGCGCCGCGGCGGCAAGGTCTGGGTCCGCGTGTTCCCGGACAAGTCTGTCACCAAGAAGCCCGCCGAGACCCGCATGGGCGGCGGCAAGGCCAACGTGGACTTCTGGGTCGCCGTCGTAAAGCCCGGCAAGATCCTATTCGAGGTCATGGGCGCCGAGCGCAGCCAGGTGCAGGAAGCCCTCCGCCTTGCCTCCCACAAGCTGCCCATAGCCACCAAAATGGTATCCAGGGACAATCTGGCATCCCTCATAGGCTCGGAGTAGACGTCCCATGCGTATTGATGAAATTAGAGAGCTTTCCAACGAGGATATCCAGAAGCAGATTGACAATACCCTGCGGGAGCTTATGAACCTGCGATTTCGCAACGCCAGCCGCCAGCTGGCCAACAACGCCCAGATCGGCCAGGCCAAGAAGACCATCGCCCGACTCCGCACCGTCGCAAGAGAAAGGGAGATTCAGGGAATAACCCTATGAGTAAGGAACGAAGAAAAGTCAGGACCGGCCGCGTCGTGTCCGATAAGATGGACAAGACCGTCGTCGTCGCCGTCCGCTGGAGTCAGCGCAATCGGCTTTACCGCAAGCCCATGCGCCGCATCACCAAGTTCTACGCCCACGACGCAACTAACGACTGCTCCCTCGGCGACTTGGTGCGAATCGAGGAAACCCGCCCCATATCCCGACAGAAGAACTGGCGCGTAATTGACGTTCTGGAACGCCGCGAGGTGGCCGAAGTCCGCCCCATGGAGCTGGACAGGGAGTTCATGGAGTCTCAGATGCGCGGACAGGAAACGGAGGCAGACGTAGAAGCCGAAGTACAGGAAGAGGCCGTCGTGGCCGTTGACGTTGTCGAGGAGTCTGATGCCGTAGACGCTGCAGCCATCGCAGCGGCCGAAGCACTAGCCCTCGAAGAGGCCGTAGCGGAAATGGACGCCCCGGAGGAAATCGAAGAACCAACGGCCCTCGATTCCGATGATTCTCCAGCCGTGGAAACCGAAGAACCGGTGGCTGTTGACGACGCTGAAGTCGCCACGGTAGAAACCGAAGAGCCAACGGCAACCGAATCCGATGAAGAACCAACGGCCCTAGACGACTCTGATGATTCCCCGACCGCTGAAGCGTCGGGGCCTGACGCCCCACAGGAAGAAAAACAGCCATGATTCAGCCCTATACCCGCCTCACCGTTGCCGATAACAGCGGTGCTCGCAAAGTTATGTGCATCAACATCCCCGGCAGCAGCCGTCGCAGGTACGCCCAGGTGGGCGATATCATCGTCTGCTCGGTCAAGGAAGCCATGCCCGCCGCCGCCGTAAAGAAGGGAGAAGTGGTCCGCGCCGTCATCGTTCGCACCGCCAAGCCCTACATACGGCCCGACGGCTCCCACATCCGGTTCGACGATAACGCCGCCGTCATTGTGGCGGACCGACAGAATAACCCCAGGGGCACCCGCATATTCGGCCCGGTCGCCCGCGAACTGCGGGAAAAAGGCTATATGAAAATTATCTCTCTCGCCCCGGAGGTCGTATAATGAAGATACGCAAGGGCGATACCGTAATGGTCATAGCCGGCAAGGACCAGACCAAGCAGGGCAGGGTGGAGCGCGTGCTCCCCGGGAGCAACCGCGTCCTCGTTGAAGGCATCAACGTCATTACCCGACACGTCAAATCCGCTCCCGGTCTCAGACAGGGAGACCGCATCACCCAGGAGTCCCCCATCCATATTTCGAACGTCATGGTGGTCTGCAGCCGCTGCAATCAGCCTGTACGAGTCGGATTCAGAAGGCTGGACGACGGAACCAAAGTCCGCGTCTGCCAACTGTGCAAGGAGACTATCACCTAGCATGACCACAAAAAAAGCGAAACGGCAAAAGGGTTCCGCGAAGAAGGGCAGCTCCGCCCAGGCCGCCGCCAACGGTTCGGTGGAGCCTCAGATAGTCAAGACATACAGGGAACAAATCATCCCCACCATGATGCAGGAGTTCAAGTACAAGAACGTCATGCAGGTGCCCCGCATCAGCAAGATAGTCCTCAACATCGGGCTTGGCGAGGCCAAGGACAACGCCCGCTCTCTGGAAGGCGCCCTGCGTGACCTCACCACCATCGCCGGACAGAAGCCCGTCATCACCCGCGCCCGAAAGGCCATCGCCGGCTTCAAGATCCGGGAGGGCATGCCCGTGGGCGTCTCCGTCACCCTGCGCGGTGAGCGCATGAACTATTTCCTGGAACGTCTCCTGAGCACGGCCCTGCCCAGAATACGCGACTTTCGCGGTGTGCCCAAGTCCAGCTTCGACGGACGCGGCAACTACTCCATGGGCATCCGTGAGCAGGTCATTTTCCCCGAAATCGACTATAACCAGATAGACAAGATCCGCGGTTTCCAGGTCACCATCACCACCTCCGCCAATACCGACGCGGAATCCGCCCGGCTCCTTGAGCTTCTGGGTATGCCCTTCGTTCGACAACAGTAAAGTAAGGACCTTATGGCAAAGAAGTCTAAAATCGAAAAATGGAAGAGGACTCCTAAGTACAAAGTTCAGTTCAGCAACCGGTGCTACAAGTGCGGCCGGCCTCGCGCCTACATGAGATTCTTCGGTCTCTGCCGCATCTGCTTCCGGGAGATGGCCCTCCGCGGCGAACTGCCCGGCGTCCGAAAAGCCAGCTGGTAAATCTTATAAGAGGCCGACCTTGTCCAACATAAGCGACCCCATCGCAGATATGCTCACCCGCATCCGCAACGCCTTGGCGGTGCGCCACAGTACCGTGGTCATGCCCACCTCCAAGGTGAAGGTTGCCGTGTGCCAGATTCTCAAGCGGGAGGGCTACATACGCGACTTTGAAGTTGGTGGCCCCGGCCCGCATCGGACCCTCCGCGTTCACCTCCTCTACAGGGAAGGCAGAGAGTCCGCTATCAGAGGACTCAAGCGCATCAGCAAGCCCGGTCTCAGAATCTACGTCGGCAAGGGGGAGATACCCCGCGTCTTCGGCGGCATCGGAACCGCCATTATCTCTACTTCAAAGGGGCTGCTGACCGACCGGGAAGCTTGGTACAGCGGCACCGGAGGGGAGGTGCTCTGCTATGTCTGGTAACACCGCCGTGAAGACCACAGAACGCACCCTGTCCAGGGTTGGCCGCAGGCCCATATCCGTCCCTGCAAACGTGCAAGTGAACCTGGAGTACACGCAGATAACCGTAAAGGGGCCCAAGGGTGAACTCGTCCAGCCTCTCCATCCAGAGGTCAACGTCAAGCTGGAGAACGGCTCCATCCTCGTGGAGCGTGCTTCCCCCAGAAAATTCCACCGCTCCCTCCACGGCCTCACCCGCACCCTCATCGCGAACGCCATCCAGGGAGTTTCCGAAGGCTACCAGAAAACCTTGCAGCTCATGGGCGTCGGATACCGCGTTCAGCAGAGGGGTCTGGGCATCACCCTCAACGTGGGCCACAGCCACCCCATCGACGTCGACCCGCCGGAAGGCATCGTCCTCACCGTCGAGGGCAACAACCGTGTCCACGTTTCGGGCTTCGACAAGCAGAAGGTGGGAGAAGTGGCCGCAAACATCCGCAAGGCCAGGCCCCCGAACGCCTACAAGGAAAAGGGCATCCGCTACTCCGACGAAATTCTGCACCTCAAGCCGGGCAAGGCCGCCGGACGGAAGGCCTAACCTCTCATGCCCAGGGGAAAGGAAAATGAGTAAAGAACGAAACAGCCGCAGGCTGAGAATAGCTCGCCACAAGAGGCTGCGCCAGCGAGTCAAGGGCACCCCGGAAAGGCCCCGCCTCTCGGTGTTTCGCAGCCTGCGTAATATCTCCGCCCAGATTATCGACGACACCCAACACCACACGCTAGTCTCCGCCTCAAGCCTCGACAAGGACTTGCGTCCCGATGACAAGAAGCTGTCGAAAGTGGAGCTTTCCCGCCTCGTGGGCGCGTCCATAGCCAAAAAAGCCTCGGAGAAGGGCATATCCCAAGTCGTCTTTGACCGGGGCGGATACAAGTACCACGGCCGGGTCAAGACCCTGGCAGATGCCGCACGCAAGGAGGGCTTAATCATCTAGATGGTATATCGCAACCCCGGGCCTACCACCGACGGCGGGCCCGTCATAACCGAAAAGGTGGTTTACACCCGCCGCATCTCCAAGGTGGTCAAAGGCGGCAGACACCTGCGCTTCAACGCCCTCGTCGTGATCGGCGACGGTGAAGGCATGGTCGGCGCCGGTCTGGGTAAGGCCAGCGCCATCCCAGACGCCGTCCGCAAGGGCGGGGCCACTGCCCGCAAGCAGTCCATGACCATACCCCTCAACGGCAGCACCATCCCCCAGGAGACCTCCGCCATCTTCGGCGCTTCCCTGGTCCTCATCAAGCCCGCGCCCCAGGGCACCGGGCTCATCGCCTCCGGTCCCGTGCGGGCAGTTCTGGACGCCGCCGGCGTCAAGGACGCTGTGGCCAAGTCCCTCCGCTCCCGCAACCCCATCAACGTCATTTACGCCACCCTCAAGGCCCTAGGCGAACTAAAGGACCCAGCGGTGGAACTGGCCAAGCGCAAGGGCCACCTCAAACCCAAGGAAGAATCGGCCGCGGGCTAGAATAAAGCAGCCTGCATAACCCTGAAAACGGGCAACGAAAGCAATGTCATATCTTAAGATAACCTGGAAAAAGAGTTCCATAGGCAGAAACCAGAAGCAGCGACGCATCATCAAGTCCCTTGGACTGCGTCGACTCAACCATTCTGTGGTCCACCGCAGCACCCCGACCATCCGCGGCATGGTCAACAAGACCATCCACATGCTGCACGTGGAAGAACTGGATAGTCTGCCCGCGGAATCTTCCCCAACGGAGTCTGAAGACCAGTCATGATGCAGCACCTTATACGACCCAATAAGAAGGCACGCCGCCAGCGCAGGCGTCTGGGCAGAGGCGACGGCAGCGGTCGCGGCACCTACTCCGGCCGGGGACTCAAGGGCCAGAAGTCCCGCTCGGGCAAAGGCCCCAGGCCCGGCTTCGAGGGCGGCCAGCTCCCCCTCATCAAGCGGTTGCCGGAGCGCCGAGGCTTCACCAACATCTTCAAGAAGTATTACTCGCTGGTTAAGGTCGGCGATCTTCAGAATCTCGACGTTGACGGCCAGATTACTCCCGAAGTCATGCACAAGATGAAGCTCGTGAAAAATCTCAAACTGCCGGTCAAGGTCCTCGGCAACGGCGACCTCACCAGGAGGGTCAACGTCCTCGCCCACAAGTACACCGGCTCAGCCAGACAGAAGATTGAAAGTGCAGGAGGCGTCGCTGAGGTGATTACCTCATGATGACCCAAGAGGGCCGAGGTCGCCCTGCTTTACTTCAGGCGGCCCTGGACTCCCTGCGCGTTCCCGACCTTCGCAACAAGATAATCTTTACCTTCGCCATGCTGGCCGTCTACCGGCTCGTGGCCCAGGTCCCCCTTCCCGGCGTCGACCAGGGGTCGCTGGACAACCTCTTCAATCGCATCCAGCTCCTCGGTTTCCTGGATCTCTTCAGCGGTGGCGCCCTCCGAAACATGAGCATTGCCGCCCTCGGCGTCTTCCCGTACATCACCTCGTCCATCGTCATGCAGCTCCTCGTTCCCATCATCCCGCGCCTGCAGCAACTCTCCAAGGAGGGCGAACGAGGGCGTCAGCAGATCAACCGCATCGTCCACTGGGCCACCGTGCCCATAGCAATGGCCCAAGGCTACGGACAACTCCTCCTCCTCCGCAACGCTGGCGTCCTAGACAACATCGGTCTCTCCGGCGAAGCCTTCCTCCCCACTGTGGCCGCCGTCCTCTCCATGACCGCCGGCGTGATGTTCCTCGTCTGGCTCGGCGAGCTAATAACTGAACGCGGCATAGGCAACGGCATATCTCTAATCATCTTTGCCGGTATTGTTGCCGGCTTCCCGAATCTCATACAACAGGGCTTCCTCGCCAACAATGACCAGGGCGGACTCATCATCTTCGCCATCATCGGTATTCTCATCATTGCCCTCATCGTAGTCTTCAATGAGGCCCATCGGAGAATCCCCGTTCAATATGGCCGCAGTATTTTCCGGTCCGGGAGGATGTATAGACAAACGGGCAGTTCCTATCTGCCCTTACGCGTCAACATGGCCGGGGTAATACCCCTCATATTCGCCTTCTCTGTCGTCATCCTGCCCGGCACCATCGCCACCTTCCTTGCCGATAATCCGGGCCTTATTGGAGACGTCGCAAGCTGGTTCTCTACCGCATTCAGCCCCAATAACGCACTCTACTGGGTCCTGACCTTCGTGCTGGTCGTCATATTCACCTTCTTCTACACCCTCATTACCTTCCAGCAACAAAACCTGGCGGAAAACCTCCAGAAGAGCGGCGGTTTCGTCACCGGCATCAGGCCGGGCAAGCCAACCCAGGACTATCTCAACCAGGTAATCTTCCGCCTCACCTTCGGCGGTGCCCTCTTCCTAGGCTTTGTGGCCATCGTCCCCTTCCTGGCCTCCACCCTCACCGACATTCAGGCGCTCCAGCTCAGCAGCACCAGCCTCCTCATTCTGGTTTCCGTGGCCCTGGACACCTTGCGCCAGCTGGAAGCCCAGCTGCAAATGCGCAACTACGAGGGGTTCCTGAGGTGAGCGAGAGCAGCCACGACAGGCTCGTCATCCTCGGCCCTCCGGGGGTGGGCAAAGGCACCCAGGGCAAGCTCCTTTCGGAGACTTTGGGCCTGCGTCACATCGCCTCAGGTGATCTCGTTCGCCAGCATCAGGCAAACAGAACCCACCTGGGGCTCGCTTCACAGACCTACTATTCCTTGGGCCTTCTCGTGCCGGACGTCATCACCTTTCAGATTGTCCTCCCTGAAGTCCTGGAAGCGTCCAACGGCTTCCTTCTGGACGGCTTTCCTCGAAACATCCACCAGGCGGAGAGGCTCGATCAGGAGTTGAGACTCAAGAATCTCCAGGTAGACCGGACCCTCTTCATCACCGCCCCTCAAAAAGAGATAATGCAGCGCCTGGCCAACCGAAGGGTGTGCTCCGTGTGCAAACGCATCTATCACATGAAATCTGCGCCTCCAGTACAAGACAATATCTGCGATATCTGCCAGGGCCCTCTCCTCCAGCGCAAGGACGATTCCCCGGATGCCATCAAAATCCGCATGGAGGAGTACCACGCTCAAACCCTCCCCCTGGCAGAATACTACCGCAGCCAGAACAAGCTGCTGGAGGTGTCCGGACTCGGCAGCGTCCAAACAGTCCTTCGCAGACTCCTGGTAAGCCTGGAAGGTCCCAATCCGGAGAAGAATTTCGCCAACCAGTCCCAGGCCGGACAGCCGAATCCGGACTGGAGCTTCAAAAAACGTCACGTATAGCGTACAATAGAGCTTTGTGGAGCAAACATTGCAGCAACAGACCGCATCTAACTCCCCTCCTGTCTACAGCGGGGGCATTACCATTAAGTCGGAACGCGAGCTTGAGGCCATGCGGCGCGCCGGATCCATCGTTGCGGAGACCATTGCCGCACTAAAGAAGGCCGCCCAGCCCGGCACTACCACCGCTCACTTGGGCCGGATTGCCAACCGGGAAATCCGCAAACGCGGCGCCGTGCCCACATTCAAGGGCTACAGAGGCTTTCCGGGCACTATCTGCGCCTCCGTTAACGAAGAGATCGTCCACGGCATCCCCGGCAGCCGCATCCTCGAAGATGGCGACCTCCTCAAGGTGGACGTGGGCGCAACCATCGACGGTTTCATCGGCGACTCCGCCGTCACCATAGCCGTTGGCAATATCTCTGAGGAAGCCGCGCAACTTATGGAAGTGACCGAACAGGCCCTCCACGAGGGTATAGCCGCCGCGGTCGACGGCGCACGCACCGGCGACATCGGCCACGCTGTCGAGCAGTACGCGGTGTCCCGCGGCTACAGTATCGTCACGGAATACGTGGGCCACGGCATTGGCCGATTCCTCCACGAAGACCCCTCGGTGCCGAACTACGGCCCCCCGGGGCGTGGTGCCCGACTACGGGAAAACATGACGATTGCCATCGAGCCCATGGTCAACATCGGCGGATGGCAGACCCGCCTTCTCCCCGACCGATGGACCGTGGTCACCGCCGACGGCAGTCTTTCCTCCCATTTCGAACACACCATAGCAATAAATAAGGGCAAGGCGGAGATACTAACCCAAATCAGATAGAAGAGGCAGTATGGCAAAAAAGCAGGGCATAGAGGTAGAGGGTATAATTACGGAGGCGCTTCCCAACGGCATGTTCCGGGTGGAACTTCCCAACAAGCACAAGGTTCTCGCCCACGTTTCGGGCAAGATCCGTCTGCACTTCATCCGCGTCCTTAACGGCGACAGGGTGCTGGTGGAACTCTCCCCCTATGACCTCAGCCAGGGCCGAATCACCTACAGATTCAAGTAGCCGACCAGAACCGCCGTTGGCAGTTGCCCCCCCAACTCCACCGGCTAAATACAGAGAGCACAGATACAAAAAATGAAAGTCAAAGCTTCCGTTAAAATACGCTGCGACAAGTGTCGCATCATCCGACGCAAACGCGTCGTGCGCGTCATCTGCAGTAACCCCAGACACGCCCAGAGGCAGGGCTAAGGAGGTCCCATGGTTAGAATAGTTGGAGTGGACGTTCCCGATGGCAAGAGGGTAGACGTTGCCCTAACCCGCATCTACGGCGTCGGCCTCCACACCGCGCAGCAGGTGGTTGAGAGAGCCGGCATCCAGGGCGAACCCCGCCCCAAGATGTACGAGCTCACAGAGCAGCAGGTCGACCGCCTCCGGGAGATAATCGACAAGGAGTACCGCGTCGAAGGAGACCTCCGGCGAGGCAACGTCATGAACATCCGCCGCCTCATAGACATCGGCTCCTACCGCGGCCTGCGCCACCGCCGTGGACTGCCAGTCCGCGGACAGCGCACCCGCACCAACGCCCGGACCAGAAAAGGCCCCCGCAAGACCGTCGCCGGTCGCGGACGCCGTACCGGAATGAAGAAGTAAATCAGAGGTT
>DAOUKX010000082.1:0-7306 GCA_034420855.1 Dehalococcoidia bacterium | reverse complement strand
TCACGTCATGCACGTTGGCCGGTGTCGTACTCATGTCATGCACCACTCCCGTCTCTGAGTCCACCCCTATGTGAACCTTCATCCCGAAATGCCACTCGTTCCCCTTCTTCGTCTGATGCATCTCCGGGCCCCGCTCACCCCCACGATTCTTCGTAGACGACGGCGCCGCTATGATACTCGCGTCCACTATGGTCCCCTCCTGAAGGCGAAGCCCTTGAGACTCCAGATGACCGTTGATCTCCTTCATCAGTCCCTCCCCAAGCTGGTGCTCTTTCAGCAGGTGCCGGAAGTTCAGTATCGTCGTCTCGTCGGGCAACGGGCCACTCAACCTCAATCCCACGAACCTCCTCACCGACTCCGCTTCGTAGAGCAGATCCTCCATGCCGGGGTCGCTCAGGTTGTAGAACAGCTGCACACAGTGGATCCGCAGCATCGACGACAACTCGTAGGGCCGCCGGCCACGGCCAGCTTTCGGATAGTAGGGTCGAATCAGACCTTCCAGCCGTTCCCATGGGATCAGACCGTCCATCCGCTCAAGGAATCTCTCCCGTCGGGTCTTACGCTTCTTGCCTTCGTACTCCAATTCTCCAAAGGTCGGCTGCTCCATCATCGCTCCACCTCATGCATCCCTTTATCCTGCTTGCTATTCTACTACGCCTCAATAGAATCAGACTTGTTCAGAGTGTTCCTAGCGAAGACGACTGCTTAAGTTGAGCTGTGAATGGATTCTCCGCACTTGCTACAGTGAGGATAGCATATCGAGAAAGTCATCCCTCTGTCGTATTGTGAACACACGGCAACCAAATCGTTGCCGACCTTGGTCTTCTTAATCAACTCAGGAAGATAATTTTCGGTTGCGAAGAAATTGGCAAAAGGGACTATAGTGGCCGCTATATCAAAGTCTTCAAGGAGGGATGGCTCGGGCGTTTGGCTGCCAGCATATACGATATCGGCAGCCATCAGTTTGGCTCGAATCGACAAGAATGGTATTTCATAAAACTGGTCTGAGGACATGAAGGCTTTGAATCTGTCTTTGCCCCCGCAAAGCCGTCCGATTTCAGTTAAACGCCCTAGCAGCCTGTCCGAGGAATGCATTTGAGTGCCTATTAGGGTCAAGAACCGCATTGTTTTCTACAAAAATGAGTGTATGGTGCCAATATTAGACACACAGACTCGCCTCAAGAACGATATTCGTTACGCACATTATTTCTCGGACAGACTGTTAGGGCATTGCACAGCCTGGGTGACAACTGGCCCGATGCCAGAGCAGCTGCCAGGGTCTTGTAGCTGACTCCCAGTATCTTCGCCGTATCCATCCGGCCCTTCTGCTTCACCTTATTCCTGAGCAGGACAGTCAGGCGCAGTTGATGTAGGCTCTCCAGTCCCGTGGTCCTGTCCCCTGCAAACTATTGCACTTTCATCCAAATTCACCTACCGCTTCCGAAAATGGAATTATTACGGCTGGCCACTGGAAGGATGGCCCCAGTTGAGCCACTACCGAAAAGGGAACTCTCACGCCTGGAGGTGGGAACCCGAGGCCGGAACCTGCTATGGACTGAAATTGATTCCTACAGAGGGCCTGACGTGGGCCATTGGCCCTTATTCAGCCTTGGAATGTAGGCAGTTCCCTCCGAGGGAGTTTTCTGCTTTTCCTGTACACGGCTATGACATCACGGGACAGGGGTTGATTCCCATGCGTCAAAGGGGGGCGAGCACGCCCCCCGCATTGAGGCCTTGGTTGCCGCTTTCGGCACCGCCACACTCTGTTTGAGAGTCAACATGGTTGGACGACCAATGTTGTACCCATTTGCCGTACCGCTGGCGATATTGACCGAAGTGGTGATGGAAGGAACTCAGGGCACCCTGTGTGGGATGTTGGATTCCGGGGTTGTTGCTGTTTCAGGAATCAAGCCATTCGCTGTAATGGCAAAGACTTACTAGGAGGTATTTTCATGCAAGACAGACTGATGAGACGAAGAGAAGTTGAGAGGGTCTTGGGGATAAGCCGGTCATCAATCTATCGCTTGATGCAAGAAGGTAGATTCCCAAGGCCGGTAAGGATCGGACCTGCAGCTGTTCGGTGGAGGGCCAGTGACATCACGGCCTGGTTGGAATCTCGACCGGCGGCGACGAGCGAATTCTCCAGCTCGGAGTAACCGTAGACAATTCGGGGGACTGATCAGCTGGACAGGTAGTCGGCCCACATCTGCATGAGATCGCGACGTCGCTCGAATAAGTCGGACCTGGCGTAGGCCTGTTCGGTCGAGTTGCCCAGGGTGTGGGCGAGGGCCGCCTCTGAGACGGTCCATGGCGTATCCGTTTGCTCCAGGGTCCAGTTCTTGAAGCTGCTGCGGAACCCGTGGACGGTGGTGCGGTTACCCAGACCGACCGAATGGAGAATCTTCATTAGAGTCATGTCGGACATCGGTTTATCGGGCTTCTGAACCGATGGGAATACTAAGTCAGTTTTTTCACGCAGAGCAGATGCTAGGTCAAGAACGTCCACTGCCTGTCGGCTGAGGGGTACTCGATGCTCTGCGCCCGCTTTCATCCGATCCGATGGAATACGCCAGACTTGGTTCTCAAGATTGATCTCGTCCCAGGTGGCGCCTCTGGCTTCTCCGGAACGCGCCGCCGTAAGGACCAGAAACCGGAAGCAAAACTTGACTGCCAACGAGGCTTGCGATGCTTCAACGATTTCGAGCGCCTGACCGACTTCCTGATAGGGAAGCGACCTGAGATGGGCTTTGAACTTCGGCATACGCGGCAATGCGCCGTCAATGGCTTCACCCGCTGGATTGACTTCAAGGAAGCCATGAGCCATTGCCCATCGAAACACGGTTCTCATTCGTTGGCGCACCCGGCGGGCCGTCTCTGGCTTAGTTGTCCAAATCGGGGTGAGGACTTTGAGCACTGCCCTGCGGTTGATATGATTGATGGGCGTGCTGCCCAGAGTAGGCATGGCGTTTCGTTCGAGCGTCTGGATCCAGCTTGCAATGTGCCTAGCGTTGCGCCAGCGAGGTTTGTTGGCCTCGTGGACAATGTAAGCGGCTTCCTTAAACGTAGGAATGCGCGCCTTTTGCTTCTCAGCCAGAGGATCGCGACCCTCAGCTACTGCGGACCGGTTCTCCAGTGCCAGTTTACGAGCTTGGGCGAGGCTTACGGACGGGAATGCACCCAGACCAATATCTCGACGCCGTCCCGCGATTATAATGCGTTGGACCCATGACTTTCGGCCGGATTTCCCAATGAAGAGAAGTAGTCCCCCTCCGTCGGAGTACCGTCCGGGTTGCTTCAAAGACTTGACTCTTGTAGCCGATATTGCCAAATTGGAGCCTTCAAAATACCTATCTGTTCCCACATTTATTCCCACAATTGATTCGGGACACTTGGGGAACGTTGTAGCAAGACTAGAACGCATTATGACGCAATTTAGCTATAAAAGCAAGATATTTTGGAACAAAAAGGGACTGCCAAAGAAGGGGAAAAAGTGGAGCTGGGGGGACTCGAACCCCCTACCTCTTCAATGCCATTGAAGCGCTCTCCCAGATGAGCTACAGCCCCACGGGGTTGTACATGATAGCACAGGTTTGGGTTTTAAGCCTAGCAGCCTGTCCGAGAAACAATGTACTAAACGAATATCGTTTTTAAAGCGAGTCTGTGTGTCTAATATAGGCAACATACACTCATTTCTTGTGGGAAACAATGCGGTTCTTGACGCTAATGGTCACTCAAAAGCATTCCTTGGACAGGCTGCTAGGGTGGCGTAGAGGAGTAGGCTTGGGCTGGCAGGAGCAGGGAAAAGTGTTGTTGCTGTCGGGGCTTAGAGATTGTGGTTGACGGTCAGCGGGCTGCTATTACGCTGAAGCCGGCGTAGGAGCGCAGGGCTTCCGGTATGAGGACGGAGCCGTCGGCCTGCTGACCGTTTTCGAGGATGGCGATGACGATTCGCGGCAGGGCCAGGCCGGAGCCGTTGAGGGTGTGGACCAGGGTCGGCGGCGCGCCTGTTTCCGTTCTGAAGCGGACGTTGGCCCGACGTGCCTGAAAGTCGGTGCAGTTGGAGCAGGAGCTTACCTCCAGCCATTCCTTGGAGCCGGGCGCCCAGACTTCCAGGTCGTAGGACTTGGCTGACGCGAAGCCAAGTTCCGGGGCGCAGAGCTGCAGGACGCGGTAGGGTAGTTCCAGGGCCTGACAGACCATTTCGGCGTCGGCGACCAGGCTCTGCAGTTCGCCCTCGGAGGTCTCAGGCTCGACGAACTTGTACATCTCGACCTTCTGGAACTGGTGGACGCGCTTGATGCCGCGGGTGTCGCGTCCGGCGGCGGCCTTTTCCCGGCGGAAGCAGGGGGTGGAGGCCGTATAACGGAGGGGCAGTGTACCGGGGGGCAGCACTTCGTCGCGGTGCAGGTTAGTCAGGGGCACCTCGGCCGTGGGGATCAGCCAGAGGTCGTCTTCGTCGTCGTGATACAGGTTGTCGCCGAACTTGGGCAGATTGCCGGAGGCCTCCATAACGGCGCGGCGGACTACGGCGGGGAGCTGGGCTTCCGTGTAGCCGCTTTTGGTGGTGTGGAGGTCGAGCATGAAGTTGACGAGGGCGCGCTCCAGCCGGGCGCCCTGGCCCATGAGGACGAAGAAGCGGGAGCCGGCGAGCTTTGCGCCACGGGGAAGGTCGATGATGCTGAGCTGCTCTCCCAAGTCCCAGTGAGGCTGGGGGAGGAAGTCGAAGGCGGGCATGTCGCCCCAGGTCCGGATGACGACGTTGTCATTTTCGCCTTCGCCGTCGGGAACGTCGGGCTGTGGAATGTTGGGCAGGCCGAGGAGGAGGCCTTGAAGCTGGGACTGGACTTCGTCGTGCTGGTTGTCGAGGTCGTCTATCTGCTGTCCGACCTGCCGCATCAAGGAGATGAGGGGCGCTCTGTCGCCGGTCATCCGGCCAATGGTCCTGCTGGTCTCGTTGCGTTGTGCGCGGAGCCTGTCCGCCTGGGCCTGAAGGCTGCGGCGCTTTTCGTCAAGGGCGATGATTTCATGGATGGGTTGTTCCTCGCCGCGGCGGGCAAGGGCGGCAGCGACGAAGTCCGGGTCTTTGCGGATGAGTTCAATGGAGAGCATGGTCTAGTCCCTGGTGCGCATCTGGGGGAAGAGGAGGATGTCGCGAATGGTGGTCTGGCCAGTTAGCAGCATGACCAGCCGGTCGATGCCGATGCCGAGGCCGCCGGTTGGAGGCATGCCGTACTCCAGGGCGAGCAGGAAATCTTCGTCGGTGCGGTCTGTCTCCTCATCGGCGAAGAGGCGGCGGGCTTCTTCCTGATCTTCGAAACGTCGACGCTGCTCCTGGGGATCGTTCAACTCGGTGTAGGCGTTGGCGAGTTCCATGCCTACGGCGAAGCACTCAAAGCGTTCGACGAGGTGGGGGCTGCCGGGCTTCTTCTTGGCGAGGGGGGACATGGCAATTGGGTAGTCGATGATGAAGGTGGGCTGGATGAGGTGGGGTTCGACGGCCTGAGAGAGGAGCTTGTCATAGACCTGATGAACGGGGCCGGAGGCCAGGTCGAAACCCTTTCCGCGGGCTTCGGTGATGAGGTCTAGGGTTGTTGCTTCACCCTGGAGGTAGGGGATGAGATCAATGCCGCCGTACTCTTCGATAGCATCGCAGAAGGGGAGGCGGCGCCAGGGGGGAGTCAGGTCTATGGAGTGGCCCTCGTACTGAATGGTTGCAGAGTCGAAGACGTATTGAGCAGCGTGGGAGACCATATCCTCAACCATTGACATAACGTGGGTATAGTCGGCGTAGGCCTCGTAGCTCTCCATCATGGTGAACTCGGGGTTGTGGTCCTGGTCGACGCCCTCGTTGCGGAAGATGCGTCCGATTTCGTAGACCTTGTCGAAGCCACCGACGATGAGCCGCTTCAGATACAGCTCGGTGGCTATACGCATGTAAAGCTGCTGATCGAGGGCGTTATGGTGGGTGGTGAAGGGACGGGCGAGGGCGCCGGCGGCTATGGGGACGAGGACGGGGGTATCCACCTCAACGAAGCCGCGAGCGTTCATGAAAGAACGGACCGCCTCGATGATGCGGCTTCGATGGACGAAAGTGGGCATAACTTCGTCGTTGTTGGCGATGAGATCCAGGTAGCGCTGTCGGTAGCGCTGCTCGGTATCGCGGAGGCCGTGCCACTTCTCCGGCAGGGGGCGCATGGACTTGGACAGGAGGTTGAAGCTGCGGGCCTCGACGGTTACCTCGCCGGTGCGGGTGCGAATCATGGGGCCGGAGGCTTCGATGAAGTCGCCGACATCGAGGTCTCGTAGGATGGGGTAAGTGTCGCCTACGAGGTCTGCGCGGAACTGTATCTGGAGCTTGCCGGTGGAGTCGCGCAGATCAATGAAGGTGTTGCGGCCCATGCCGCGGCGGGCGATGATGCGTCCGGCGACGGTTACGACGGAAGTTTCGTCATGGTCGGACTGTTCCTGCTTTAGGAAAAGCTCCCTCGCCGCCTCATTGGTGTGGCTGCGGGAGACGCGCGGGGGATAGGGGTCTATACCCTTGTCCAGGAGGCGCCGGAGCTTCTGCTGGCGGCTGGTCTGGTGGTCGGCAACCCGTTTCGGCATGGGAAGAAGAGGCGTCGTTTGTCTACTGGATATCCAGGACTTCCAGGTTGATGGTCCCGGCGGGCACCTTGACCTGCGCCGTCTGACCCACCTTCGTGCCGAGGAGGGCCTTGCCGATGGGAGAGAGGTTGGAGATCTTGCCCTGGGAGGGGTCGGCCTCGGGGCTGCCGACGATGAAGTATTTTTCCTTCTTGCCGCGGCGCTGGTTCATTACCGTGACCTTTGAGCCCACGTTCACTTCGTCGGAGTCCTCCGCCACGTCCTCTATGATCGTGGACTTGTTAATGATGCGTTCCAGGTCTAGGATGCGGCCCTCGATGAAGGCCTGTTCCTTCTTGGCCTCGTCGTATTCGGCGTTGTCGACGGTGCCGCCGATGGAGTTGGCGCGCTGGATCCTGTCGGCCACTTCCTGGCGTCGCGTGGTGCGGATGTAGTCGAGTTCTTTCTGGAGTTTAGCCAGACCGTCTCTGGTAAGGTAAGTGGGTTGAGTCAAGGTGTACCTCCAGAAAAAGAGAAAAGACCAGGCGCACTTCGGCCTTTGCCCAGTCGAAGACATTTTACCGCTATGGGGGTTGGATTGTAAAGGGGATGTACTCGTTCAGTACATGTGAGACAGAAGGGAGGGGACCGAGGATGGGTGATGTAGATGAAGATACCGAAGAGGAGTGAGTCCGTCCAGTGAGTGGTGGGGCCTGAAGGT
>DAOUKX010000081.1:0-39365 GCA_034420855.1 Dehalococcoidia bacterium | reverse complement strand
CCGGCCAACATTCAGGATCGCGATGGGGCCAGGTTGGCATTGATGCGTTTGGTGGGCCGGTTTCCCCGGTTGAAGCGGATCTGGGCTGATGGGGCCTACGCAGGCAAGCTGGTGCAGTGGGTGCGAAACGTGTGCGGATGGAACTTGGAACTAGTACGGCGTCCATCCGGTCAACACACCTTCGAGATACTTCCACGTCGTTGGGTTGTCGAGCGCACCTTTGCCTGGCTGGGCCGATATCGCCGCCTGAGCAAGGACTATGAGGAAATGCCTCAGACTACAGAAGCATGTATCTACGCCGCCATGACTAGCCTCATGCTCCGCCGCTTAGCACACTCAAATGCTTTTTAGACACCCTCTTAGGGAATCTGGACTGGCCCGGTCTTAACTTCCGCCTTCACCATCGTTAGAATAGGCGCGTCAGGGGGTGTATCTTCCCATGAACATGGAAGTGGTCTGCAACCGGTGCGGATTCCGAGACAGTTTTTCTTTTGGCGCACTGGCGTGCCGGAAATGTGGTGGGCCTTTGGACGTGGCGGAAGGTACGTACGAGTCGCCCACAGATCCCGTGAGTTTGGGGGAAGGGAATACGCCGGTGGTGCGGCTGGCTAACGTTGGGCGGATGTTGGGCACGGAACGGCTCTATGCCAAGCTGGAGTTTCTGAATCCGACAGGTTCGTTCAAGGACCGGGGTTCGGCAGTGATGGTGTCGACGCTGCGGAGTGCGGGGATACGGAGCGCGGCTGAGGACTCGTCGGGGAACGCCGGGGCGTCGGTGGCGGCCTACTGTGCGAAGGCGGGGATAGAGGCGACGATTTTCGCTCCGGCGTCGGCGCCGCCCATGAAGCTGCAACAGATAAGTTTCTACGGGGCGCGAGTCGTGAAGGTGGGGGGAGGGAGGTCGGCGGTGGCTGCGGCGTGTCGCAAATACTGCGAGGACCAGGGGGTGGTCTACGCATCCCACAACCTGAGTCCGCTGTTCATCGAGGGTACATCAGGTTTTGCGACGGAGGCCGTTTCACAGATGTCCGATACCATCGAACATGTACTTTTCCCGGTGGGAAACGGGTCACTGTTGATTGGGGCGTGGAAAGGGTTTAAGAGGATGGGGGAGATGCCAAAGCTGCATTGCATTCAGTCGGAGGCGTGTATGCCTATTGCGGCAGCGTTCGAGGGACAGGATTGGACGCCTCCGGAAGGGGGTGTGGATACGGTTGCGGGGGGCATCGCGGTGGAGCGTCCCCCACGGCTGGACCAGGTGCTGGACGCGCTATCGGGCAGCGGCGGTGAGGCGGTGGCAGTTGCGGAGGCAGGGATTGTACGGTGGCAGCGCCGGTTGAGCGTGGACGAGGGGTTGTTCGTGGAGCCAACGTCGGCGTCGGTACTGGCGGGGCTGGAGGGGATGTTGGAGTCAGGGAAGATTGGGCGAGAAGAGGGAACGCTGGTGGCGCTGACGGGGTTTGGGTTTAAGGACCGGATTCCCTAGGGGAGGGGATGGATGGCGGCTCCGCGCTGCCGACGGTGCGGCACATCGTCGCCTCATAGAGGCAGGCTCCAGTGTTCACCCTCATCCATTGGACAAGCTCAGGGTGGGCTCGAAGACAACGAGATTCTTCGACTCCGCTGCGCTCCGCTCAGAATGACATGTGGGCTGTGGGGTGAAGAGGGGATCAGGGTTTGACGGCGACGGTTTCGCCGAAGCATATGGCTCCGACGGCGCCGGGCAGAGTTTTCCACTCATCGAGGGACACGCGCCATTCGTCGAATTGCTGTTGGGAGGCTATGCCAAGCTTTACAGCGATGGCTACCACGTCGGCAGAGTAGAACCAATCCATAATGAAAGCGTGAAGGAAAGCAACGTCTTCCGCGGAGCTGAAGAAGTCAAAGGAGGCGGACGCCTGAACGTCCTGGAATCCCGCCTGCAAGAACCGGCGCTTAAGCTCCCTGCCCATTTGGGGGTGGCCGCCGTTTGCAGCGAGCAGGTCCCCGAAGGCATTCCAGGCTGGGACGACTTCTTCCGCATTGGGTTCGAGGAAGCATGCACTGAGGATTAATTCGCGGCTTGCGATGACGCCGCCGGGCTTGAGCACTCGCTTGACTTCGGCCAGGGCGGCGTCAGTGTCCGGAACGTGCGTCAGTACGGCGTGGCAGTGAGCCACGTCGAAGGAGGCGTCCTCGAAAGGAAGGTCGATCACGTCTCCGACGTGGAAGAGGGCGTTGTCGTGACAGCCGGCCTTGGCGGCGGCGCGGGCTAAGGCGATCTGGGACTCCTCTATGTCAAGGCCGTGGAGCTCGCCCGGTGCTATGGCCGTGGCGAGTCCCACTGATATGGACCCCGGACCGCAGCCAAAGTCGAGGAGGCGCTGGCCGGGCTTGAGATGGGGCAACAGCTGGGCGGCGTGGGTTTCGGCGTTGCGTCGGTGCAGTAGTTGGAGAAACTCCTCGCTGTATCCCATGGTGTAGTCTTGTTCCCGTAAGAATTCGTCGGGCATGTCCGTCTCCCTTGGGCGATTTGGCGAAATGGTAACGTGTCTTGGAGTTGTTTGCCAGAGACGGAATACATTATCTCCTCCCCCTCAGGCCACTCTGTCATCCCGGTGAAGACTGGAGGCGAGTCCCCGCTCTTATCCCAGCCTTCTCTCAGCATGAAGAAAGGGGCTTCAGAAGTCCTTGGGGATGTTCAGTTCTTGGCAGATTTGGGTGAACCAGTCGATGACTTCGCGGTGGAGAGGGATGCCATTTTGGCGGCGTTCCTGCTCGGTCTCCGCTTCGAGCTGGCCTGCGTAGAGGACTCGCTCGTGGCCGGGGGCCGGGGGTGTGTTCTTCAATGTGCGCACGTAGTCGTCCATCATGGCCTTGAACTCGGAGGTGTCGGCAAAGGCTTCCACGTTGAAGGCGGCGACGAAGTGGGCGAAGGTGCCGCGACCTCGACCTGCGCCGAATCCGCTGAGAGAGAGGACGCCGCAGAGGATGTCGACGATGCAGGCGAGGCTGTAGCCCTTATGGGAGCCGTTCTCGCGGACACTGCCGAGGGGGAGCAGACGGTGGGGCGAGGGAGCAGGAGTGGGCTCCATGACGGGACGGCCTTCGTCGTCGGCGAGCCAGCCGGGGAGGAGATCTACGCCGAGGCGGCGGGCGATGTGGACCTTGTTGTCGGGGATGACGCTGGTGGCGGCGTCGAAGACGAAGGGAGGCTCCTTGTCGGTGGGAGCGGCTAGGGCGATGGGGTTGGTGCCGAGGCGAGGGATGCTGCCGAAGGTGGGGACGACGGTGGGCGGGCAGCTTGTCATGCAGATGCCTATCATATCGTGCTGGAGGGGGATCATGGCGTGGTAGGCGGCCATGGCGAGGTGTTTTCCGTTGGTCATGGTGACCATGCCGACGCCGGTCTGGCGGGCTTTGTCGATGGCGATTTCCATGGCCTTGGGGGTGGTGATGATGCCCAGGCCGTTGTCGGAATCGACGGTGGCGGCGGAGGGAGTTTCGCGGAGGACTCGGATTTGGGGGTTGGGGTTGAGGACGCCTTCGCTGTAGCGCTGGACGTACTGGCGGAGGAGGTTGGAGACGCCGTGGGTGTCGACGCCGCGGAGGTCGGCGGAGACGAGGACATCTGCGGCGATGCGGGCGTTTTCCTCGGTCTCGGACATCTTGCGGAAGATGGCTTCAACGGTGGGTCGCAGGGATGCTTCGTGTACCCGTACGGTGTCCTGTCGTTTGATTGTGAAGCGGTCTAGCATTGTTTCTCCGAGGTTGGGTGAGGATTAGCGGCGGGGGCTGTCTATTGTCACGCCGCCGTCGACGGGGAGGGCGACACCAGTGACCCAGCGGGCTTCGCTGCTGGCGAGGTATAAGGCGGCGTAGGCGATGTCCCATGAGTTGCCTTCGACCTTGAGGGGAGAAGCGTTGCGGCGCAGGTCTCGCATATCGTCGGACATTCCACCAGCGACCATAGAGGTGTAGGCGGGGCCGGGGAGGATGCAGTTGACGCGGATTCCTTCGGAGGCGTGGTCGATGGCCATGGCGCGGGTGAGGGAGACTACGGCACCCTTGGAGACGGTGTAGGGGGTCATGCCGCGGGGTCGGATGGCGGAGATGGAGGAGATGTTGACGATGGCTCCGCCGCCGGTGCTAGTCATGGCCGGAATGGCGTGTTTGCTGGCGTGGATCATGCTGAGAAGATTGACGGACATGACCCTGTGCCAGTCAGGCTGGCTTAGCTCGGTGACGCGTCCGGGGCCGTTGATGCCGACGTTGTTGTGGAGGATATGTAGGGCACCGTAGCGGTCTAGGGCGGCCTGGACCATGGCTTTGCATTGGTCTTCCCGGGTGACGTCGGCGACGAAGATGCTGGCCTCGCCGCCTTCTGCCTGGATGGCTTCGAGGGTTGGGACGACGCGTTCTTCGACGTTGTCGACGAGGAGGACTTTGGCGCCCTCGCGGGCGAAGAGGATGCTGACGGCTTTGCCGTTGCCCATGACGTCGCCGCGGGCGCCGGCGCCGGTGACGATGGCGACTTTATTTTGGAGTCTGGGTTGGCGTTCGGTCATTGGTTTTAGTCCTTGGGATAGGGATTAGGTCGGGTGTGTTCGTTTCGGTTAGTTTTCAGGTTCTGACGTATTCGTTTCAGGGGGTTTTGTGCCTGAGCGAGGTTCGATTTCTAAATCGAATCCGTACCTGATAAGGGAGGTCTCAGGCGTGGGATTCGTTTCAAAAAAAGTTGGGGCAACGAATAAGGGAAGATCTGTGCCTGAGGAGAAATTTGGGGGTGTATTCGTTTTGCAAAAAGGGAAGCGCATGGGAGGACTCGATTGCGGCTTCCGCGGGAATGACGGAGGCGCTGGTAATGATGTGGGGGAGTTGAATGGAGGCAAGGGAATGGTTTTGCATGGGAGGAGGGTAGCAGGGGAGTGGGAGTTTGGGCAATGGGCGAAATGGCACTTTGGGCAATGGGGGAAGGATCATCCCCATCCAAACCCTCTCCCGTCGAGGGAGAAGGGTGAAGAGGGAAGGGGGCGGGCGGTTCGCGAACCGCCCCTACACAGGACGGCCGTAGGATAGTTGGTTTGTGGCTGGCAACGAGATTCCTGGACTCGGTTGCGCTGCGCTCGGAACGGCATTTGGATTGAGAGGAATAGGGCGACCATCAGCGTCGCCCCTACGGGTGGGTTAAGGTGTGGCGGGTTGGGGTTAGAGGAGGTCCATGTATTTGTAGCCGGAGCCGGTGTTCATTAGGATGACAGTCTCGGAGCCGGTGAGGAAGTTCTGGTCGATGAGTTTTTTGAGGCCGACGAGGGTGGCGGCGCCTTCCGGGGCGGCGAAAACGCCTTCGGCGGCGCCCATTTCGGTCATGGCGTCTACCATTTCCTTGTCGGTGACGGCGATGGCGGTGCCGCCGGTCTCGCGGAGGACTTTGAGGATGATGTAATCGGCGAAGACGGCAGGGACGCGGAGACCGGCGGCGTCGGTGCTGGCGTTGGGGTATTCTTCGGCGGAGTCCTCGCCTTCATGGAAGGCCTTGACTAGGGGCTGGCAACCCTCCGCCTGGATGCAGATGAACTTGGGCTGAGGTCCGTCTATCCAGCCGAGATCCTGGAGTTCCTTGAAGGCCTTGTGCATGCCGACGATGCCGGTGCCGCCGCCGGTGGGGTAGACGATAACGTCGGGGTTGCGCCAGCCGAGGTCCATGGCGAGTTCTAGGGCCATGGTCTTCTTGCCCTCGGCGCGGTAGGGTTCGCGGAGGGTGGAGAGGTCAAACAACCCTTCTTCGGCGGCTTTTGCCTGGGACATGCGGCCAGCGTCGTTGATGAGGCCTTCGATTAGGTAGAGGCGGGCGCCGAGGGCTCGGCATTCTAGCTGGTTGGCAAGGGGGGCGTCCTGGGGCATGAAGACGGTGGCTTCCATCCCGGCTTTGGCGGCGTAGGCTGCGAGGGCTCCGCCGGCGTTGCCAGCGGTGGGCATTGTGACCTTCATTTCGCCCACTTCCTTGGCCTTGGAGACAGCTGCGGAGAGGCCGCGGGCCTTGAAGGAGCCGGTGGGGTTCAGACCTTCGTCCTTGATGTAGAGGTTTTGGAGTCCGAGGGTCTTGCCTAGGTTGTTTGCGCGCATCAGGGGGGTGCCGCCTTCGCCGAGGGTGACGAGATTGTCGATGTCGATGACGGGCATCATCTCGAAGAAGCGCCACATGTTGGAGGGTCGGTCGATAAAGTCGTCGGGGGAAGTAGATTTGCCAATGGCGTTGAGGTCGTATCTGGCGAAGAGCACCCTTCCGCAGACGGGACAGGTGCGGATGGGCTCTTCGTGGGGAAACTCCCTCTCGCACCAGGTGCACTGGAGATGGGTGAAGTAGCTCTTCATTGGCGCTCTCCTTGAGGGCAAGTTCCCGATATTGTATCATTACGCCCTGTTGTTCCCCAGGTTGATCCCGCCCATTTTGCGTTCCAGGAGAGGAGATGCCATGAGCGTCATTGACGAAAGATATATTCTCAAGCATCCCAAGTCGGCAGAGGCGTTTCGTCAGGCGGCGGACCTGTTCGCGGACGGGGTGACCCACGACACTCGATACGTGATGCCTTTCCCCGTGGTGATGACTCACGGGCAGGGACCGTTGAAGTGGGACGTGGACGGGAACGAGTACGTGGACTACGTTTGCGGGCACGGCTCGTTGATTCTGGGACATTCGCATCCGGCGATTGCGCTGGCTGTGTCGGAGCAGGTGAGCCGGGGGACGCACCTGGGCGGGAACACGGAGCTGGAGCTGCGGTGGGCCAAGGCTATTCGTGAGCTGGTGCCCTCCGTAGAGAAGCTACGGTTCCACAGTTCCGGGACAGAGGCCACGATGATGGCGATGCGGCTGGCGCGGGCTTATACGGGCAGGAACAAGATTGTGAAGTTCCAGGACCACTTCCATGGCTGGAACGACTACGCCAGTGCGGGCTCCGACGGAGGGATTGGCGGAATTCCGGCTTCCACGTGGGAGTCGATGATTGTTTTGCCGGCCGGGGACATCAACGCGGTGGAGGAGACGTTGGGGTCAGACGGGGACGTGGCGGCGGTGATTACGGAGCCGACGGGCGCGCACATGGGTCAGTACCCCCTTCGCGTGCCCCATTTCCTTCATGATTTGAGGGCGGTGACGGAGCGGTACGGGGTGTTGATGATTCTGGACGAGGTGGTGACTGGATTCCGGGTGTCGAGCGGCGGTGCGCAGGCTCGATATGGTGTGAAGCCGGACTTGACGACGATGGCGAAGATTGTGGCGGGGGGACTGCCTGGAGGGGTGGTTGGAGGACGGGCGGACGTTATCGACATGATTGCGCATACGGGAGACCCGCAGTGGGACAACAACCGCCGGGTGGCGCACCCGGGGACGTTCAACGCCAATCCGCTATCGGCGGCGGCGGGGGCCACGTGCCTGGAGATGCTGGCACGGGAGCCGATTAACGAGCGGGCGGATGAGATGGCGGACAGGCTGAGGCGGGGGCTGAACGAGACCATGGGCAAGATGGAAGTGGCCGGAGTCGCCCACGGAGTCAGTTCGTTGGTGATGGTGGCCTTCGGAGTTGAGTGCGAGCCGGAGGAGATGTGGAAGCTGACGTCCCACGATATTCATGCCGCTGCCAAGCCCGGCGCAGCCCAGGGATTCAAGCGCGGGATGCTAAACGTAGGCGTGGACATCATGGGCGGACGGGGGTTCATCGTTTCGGCTTCGCACACTGACGCGGAGGTGGACAAGACGCTGGCAGCCTTCGAAGAGTGCTTGTCGGCGATGCGGGAAGATGGCCTTGTATAGCGATTTGATTGACAACAGGCGTACGTCTACATAAGATACCGCTCAAGCGCACACGAACGTGGGAAGGCAGCGTTCGCGTTTAGCGATTCAGCCAGAAGCAAGAGAAGAGGAGATGCACATGAAATTGTTGAAACAACCCTCCAGATGGTTGCCAGTAGGCCTGCTGGTACTAGCGGTCCTTATGACCGTCTTCATCGTTGCTTGCGGCGGTGACGATGAGCCGGAAGACACGCCTGCGCCAACAGCAGCGCCCGCACCGGCGCCAACAGCGGCGCCTGCGCCTGCTCCGACGGCAGCACCTACAGCACCGCCAACCATGGCCCCGACGGCGGCGCCTACCGCTGCGCCGAGGCCGGCCCCGACGGCGGCGCCTGCCACGGCAGCCCCGGCTCCTACGGCGCCACCAACGCCGACGCGGCAGAGATTTATTCCCGAGGTGACGGCGACGCCTACACCTGTCCCGACGATGGCGCCGCAAGAACCCGTAGAGTCGAGACTAAAGGTGGCGATTCCCACCCCCAGCTATCAGTTCACGATGCAGCATGCCGCCAACCAGATTGACGCGCGGATTATGCCGATATACTCGCATATGGTGGGGCACCATCCGAAGACCAACGTGCAGGAGCCCCAATTGGCGACCAGTTGGTCTATGGAGCCTGATGGGAAGACATACACCTGGAATCTTCGCGAGGGCGTGCCTTTCTACAGGAACGCCGAGCCTGTAGGCATTGAGTTCAGCGCCAAAGACACGGTGCATTCCTTCGGGATCTTCGCCGGAGACGTCAGCGAGAGGGTAAGGACCGGACGGCCCGAGTTCGGGATACCGGTCGACGCCGACATTGTCAACGACCACCAGGTAGTGGTCCGCCTAGCCCAGGTCTCGCTGGACCTGCCGTTCCTGCTTTCTGACGAATGGTCAACGGGCGTCAGCAGCAAGGAATGGTGGGACGAGAAGGGCGAGGACGGCTACTTCGCAGACCCCATCGGTACCGGACCTTGGAGCTACATCGAGCTCAAGACTAATGAGCACGTCATCCACGAGCGGGTGCCGAACCACTGGAGAATCACACCCGAGTTCCCGGAGATTCAATTCATCTTCGTGCCTGAGTCGGCCACGCGACTGGCAATGATTATTGGCGGAGAGTCTCACATCTCGGCCATTCCGAGGGACCTGCATGCCCAGGCAGAAGAGCGCGGCATTGTAATCTCCAAGAGCACACTGCCGGCGGTGCACACGCACATCCGCTATTCCTTCTTCAAGCCGGACAACTACGTGAATCCGGAGACGGGCGAGGGTGCGCCGGGCCAGGTTGCCCACGGGCCAACCGTCGGCTACGACCCGAACGACCCGCTGCGTAACCCGAAGGCCCGCGGCGCCCTCAACCACGCCATTAACTACAACGAGATAAACGAGACCTTCTTTGCAGGGGAGGGCTACCCGCTGGTGGACTACTTCCCGCCGTGGAGAGATGACTTCAAGGACGAATGGGCGCCTGTCCCGGGAATCGACGGAAAGACCGGCCGCGATGGCGGTTGGCCGTATGCATACGACCCGGACAGGGCAAGAGAACTGCTGGTGGAGGCCGGTTACCCGGACGGCTTCGAGACTACGCTGGTAGCCGCCAGCGGACAATCCGTCATCCAGGAGCAGGGCGAGATTGGCGAGGTCATCAGAGGTTACTGGGAAGCCATTGGAGTCAGGACCAAACTGGTGACCGTACCTGTGGGAGATGTGCTTGGCATGTGGGCGGCCCGAGACCAGTCCAACACTTCCTACCTGGTGTCGCCTTCCCTCGACCCGATCTGCGTGGCGATGAGCTTCTCGTACTACGAACGCGGACGGACTATCTGGGACCACCAGGAGATTTCCGACTACTACGCGGCGTGTACTCAGTCGACGGACCTGGACGAGCGATTGCAGCTGGCCCATGGCCTGGGAGACTGGTGGGTGGAGAACCACGTCAGCGCACCTATTACGTGGATCTTTGCCTTCGCGGCCGTTAATCCTGCGGTGGTGCAGGAATACCAGGTGAACATGCTTCACATGGGACCGATTCGCTACCACGAATACACGATTCCCGTGTACAAGTAGGAAGTTTCCCCGGTACAATTGATTCAGCGATTTTCAGAAGAGGCCCGCAACCAGCGGGCCTCTTCTATTTCGCCTAAAGCTTAGTCGGGATTGAGGACTTGGGCGGGGGTTGGTTGTGTGCGGCTGCGCCCACAAGTGTATACTGCTTTTAAACATTATGGCGGTGTGACTGTATGAAGATGAGCGGAGGAGAAGCCTTGGCGAAATCCCTGGCACGGGAGGGGGTTGAGGTAGTTTTCGGGATACCCGGAGTCCAGCTATACGGCCTGGTGGCAGGCCTGCGTGACGAAGCGGGCATCGACATGATCACCACGCGGCATGAGCAGGCAACCACGTACATGGCCGACGGTTACGCTCGCGCGTCGGGGAAGCCAGGCGTCGCAATGGTGGTGCCGGGGGTGGGGATGTATAACGCCGCCGCGGGATTGGCGACGGCCTACGCTCGATCTTCCCCGGTGCTGTTGATTGCCGGGCAGGTGCCCAGGGGTCTCATCGGGAAGAACCTGGGGGCAGTCCACGAAGTTCTCAACCAGGGGGAGGTTGTGCGTCCGGTGACCAAGTGGCAGCGGATGGCGCTTCGACCCAGGGAAGTACCCGCCGCAGTCAATGAAGCGTTCCGGCAGATGCGGACCGGCAGGCCACGTCCTGTGCTCCTAGAGATTCCGCCGGAGGTGGCAGTGGAGCGGGAGGAGGTGGAACTGCTGGAGTCGGCGCCGGTGTCGCCCATAGTGCCAAGCCCGTCGCTCCTGCGCCAAGCGGCCACCGTCATTGCCGAATCAAGGCTGCCGGTCATCTACGCAGGCGGCGGGGTGGCCCGAGCGAACGCCGAGAGCGCATTGGTGAAATTCTCGGAAGCAACCAACATTCCTGTCATCACGTCCAACGGCGGCAAGGGGGTCATGCCCGAAGAGCACCCGCTTTGTTACGGCTCCTGCTTCAGCCCCCGCGGAGAGCGGCAGGAGATGAACCAACTCTTTGGGGTGATGCAGGCCGCCGACGTGGTCATTGGCATCGGCGCCCGCTTCTCCCTTGGCAACCCTGCGGGAAACGCTTCCACGTTGATTAACGTCAACGTGGACCACAATGAACTCACCCGCATTCAAACCAACACGATTCCTCTTCACGGCGACGCCCTGGCCACGCTGGAAGCGTTTCTTCCGGTGATGCTGGAAGTCCAAGGCGAATCCAAGCGTCCGTCCCCCGTCGAAGCGGTGGTTGCCGCCCGGAGCCTAATCAGATACCACAACATCCGGCTTATGGAGTCTCAATACCTGATTATGGAGACGATACATGGATGTGTGCCGGAGGACTCAATAATTGCTTGGGACATAACCCAGATGGGTTACTATGCGCGCACACACTACCAGGTCAACCATCCTAAGACGTATATCGATTCCGGCTACTCCTTCAACCTGGGGTACGCTTTCCCGACTGCGCTGGGCGCAAAGGTTGCGAAGCCGGACCGGCCGGTGCTGTGCATGGTGGGGGACGGTGGCTTCATGTTCAACGCCTCAGAGCTATCGACGGCGGTGAAATACGGAATAAACGTGGTGACAGTGGTGTTCCGAAACGACTCCTACGGAAACGTGTCCCAGGACATGGATGAGGTTTTTGGGGGAACTTACCAGACGACGCTTCGAAATCCTGACTTTGTGAAATTCGCCGAATCCTTCGGGGCGGTGGGTATCCACGCGAATAATCCGCTGGAGCTGGCAAACCTGATTCCGGAGGCGCTGGAGATGCGAGCGCCGGTGGTGATCGACGTTCCCATGGGCGATATTCCCATCCCGCGGGCGCCGCAGATGGCGCCATTCTACTCGCTTCCCTGGACGATGCCTCAGGAAGGTCTTATTCCCTCATAGTCTTTCCTTGAATTTCTCTCGAAATTAGGGTGTCTTTCGGAGGGTGGGAAGACAGAGAGGGGGCCGGGAGAGTAATTCACCCTGAGGCTGTATTCACATAACGTTGTAGCGGGTAGCTATCCTCTGTGCAATGCCAAAGTCAACAAACCAACGTTCCATTGCTCTCGAAGGGATTAACTTTTGTATTCAATCACATTGGTCGTGCCATTTCGGGCGCTTCTGTTTACAATTGCTGAATCCCGTGGTGGGAGAATTCTCAATGCAAGGAGGTCTCAAGTAGAATGTCCGAAATTTTGACCAACCGGCTCATCCCCGTTTTCCTTTTTGTCATGGCTATCGCCGTAGCCGTTAATTTTATTCTCACACCGGTGTACCACGACGGTTCAGACAACTACGCCATCTGGAAGATCATGAACTGGCCGATGGCCGCGGGTGTTGCCATAGCCATGATTGTGAGCTTCATTCGGTACAGGGCGGCCAAGCAAATGGACGCGGACTCGATGGGGTCCTTGCGAGCGTCGCTGGTATTCTACGGCGCCATCGTTCTTACGATGCTCTTCTTTTGGAACTGGATTTGGACGCTGAATCCGGATAGCGAGACGGGACTGGCGGTGAATAGCCACATGATCCACTTTCCGCTGACGGACGCCCTATTCACGGTCATAGGGCTTTCCACGGCCAAGTATCTGTGGAGCGAGGGGAAGTAGGGCAACGGCCAATTTCACCTTCAGTGACTCCATAGAGAGTGGCTTTGTAACTTATTCTCAATTGCCGTGCTATGATGGGCGGGCGGGTGTATACGCGCGTTTTTGCCAACAGCACTAGTGGAGTGATTAATTGAGATGCAGCCGATAACTGAAATTGGAGAGCGGATGGGGCTGGACCCGTCCCACGTCATACCGTACGGCAGGTTCAAGGCGAAGATACCCCTGGAGGCGATAAGGAAGGAGGGCCCAAGAGGAGCGCTTGTCGTGGTCACTGGGATAACTCCAACCCCGGCGGGAGAGGGGAAGACCACAACAACGGTGGGTCTCACCCAGGGACTTGGCCGTTTGGGGAAGCGGGTGGCTGCAACGCTGCGCGAGCCTTCGCTAGGGCCGATCTTCGGGATCAAGGGTGGCGGAACGGGAGGCGGAGCTTCTCTGGTGGAGCCGGAGGACGAGGTAAACATTCACTTCACGGGCGACGCACATGCCGTGGGGTCGGCCCACAACCTGCTTGCGGCGATGACGGACAACACGGTCCAGCGGGGGCAGATTCCCGGGTTTCATCCTGACGGAATCACCTGGAGGCGGGTCCTGGAGATGGAAGACCGGGCTCTGAGAAGCGTAGTGACGGGTATAGGCGGTCAGGTCAACGCGCCGCTGAGGGAAACGGGCTTCGACATTGTGACGGCATCGGAGATTATGGCCATTCTGGCGCTGTCCAGCAGCCTGGAGGACCTACGGGCGCGGCTGAGCCGGATGGTGGTGGGGTTCGACTCGGTCAACAAGCCGGTCACTGCCGAGGACGTGGGAGCAGTGGGCTCGATGATGTCCCTGTTGCGCTTTGCCATACAGCCCAACCTGGTACAGACGACGGAGGGACAGCCGGTAATCGTGCACACGGGGCCGTTCGGGAACATAGCCCACGGATGCAATTCCGTCATTGCGGACCGGCTGGCTCTGGGGTATTCGGACTACGTGATTACGGAAGCGGGATTCGGGTCCGACCTGGGTTTCGAAAAGTTCATGCACATCAAGGCGCGGTTCAATGACCTAGAGCCACATGCGGCTGTTCTGGTGGCCTCGGTGCGTGCACTGAAGTCGCATGGCGGGGTACGGCTGAGGGACCTTTCGATTCCCAACGAAGAGGCGGTCATGGGAGGCATGGCCAACCTGGAGCATCACGTGGAGCTGGTGAAATCCTTCGGACTGCCCGTGGTGGTGGCGGTGAACGTGTTCCCGCCGGACTCGCCAGAGGAGATTGCGCTGGTGAAGCAGGGGGCGATGGACGCGGGAGCATTTGCCGCCCCGGAAAGCAGGGTGTTCGAGCAGGGGGGCGTGGGGGGCGTGGAGCTTGCCGAGGCCGTGGTGGAGGCGGCGAAGCAGGATAGGGACGTAACGTATCTCTATCCAAGGGACGCCAGCCTGAGGGAGAAGACGCTGGCGCTGGCGCAGAGGGTCTACAACGCCGCGGACGTGGCCTGGAACCCGGCGGCGCGCCGACAGTTGAACGCCTACGAGGCGTTGGGCTGGGGGAACCTGCCGGTCTGCATGGCGAAGACCCACCGGTCCATATCGCATCTCGCCAGGCTGAAGGGCCGTCCTTCCGGCTACACCTTCGAGATTGCGAACGTGAGGGCTTCGGTGGGGGCGGGATTCATCTATCCCGTTGCGGGGAACATCGTCACGATGCCGGGACTGCCCGGGTCGCCGCGAACCCTCGACGTGGACGAACAGGGGCGTGTCCTCGATCTCTAGGGTATACTATCGCAACACCGGACCCAATTCTCGTTGATCAGATACGGAGTATGTGGTTACATAACTCCAAAAGTCCAGATTCCAGGACGGGGAGTCGACATGCATAGATTCTTAAGATTCGGTCTAGCCCTCACGATTCTCTCCGCGCTCTTCGTGTTCGCCGCCGTAGCATGCGAAGCCGAGTCGGAGGAAGAATCGCCGTTAATCATAGGAAACCTGAACGCCTTCACGGGGTCTCTGACGGAGTTCGGGCCGCCGCTGCGTAACGCAGTGGAGCTGGCATCGGAGCACGTGAACCGGGCCGGTGGCGTGAACGGTCAATCGGTGCTGATTGTCAGTCGGGACACCGGGGTGAACCCGGTGCAGGGGGTGGACGCAGCCAGTGCACTTGTCGACGTTGAAAGAGCCGTGGCGATTGTGGGCGCTCTCTCCAGCGGCGTTACCATTGCCGCCGCCAACGCAGTCACCATACCGAAGGAGACCCTTCTGATTTCCGGCGCGTCTACGGCTCCCAGCATTACGGTCTTGGAGGACGGGGACTTTGTGTTCAGGACCACGCCTTCCGATGCTTCGCAGGGGGTGGTACTGGCGCGTCTCGCCCGGGAGCAGGGTTTCAACCGGATTGGCGTGATGTACTTGAACAACGCCTACGGTGAAGGGCTTGCCGACCAGTTTGAGGAGAGTTTCACCGCCCTTGGCGGCACGGTGACGGCCAAGGTGCCACACGAGGACGTTCAGCCCACCTACGCTTCGGAGCTTACCAAGGCTACCGCCGGCGGCATCGATGGACTCGCGGCACTCAGCTACACGGGCCAGGCCGCCGTGTACGTACAGGAAGCGTTGGAGGGCGGCTACGCCAACCGTTTCCTGCTGGCCGACGGCACAAAGGGTTCCGAGTGGATTGACGAGATCGATGCCTGGGCCGCGTTGGAGGGGACTATGGGCACGGTACAGGGGAGTCCGGGCAGCCCCGCCAAGGATGCATTTGAAACGTCTTACCTGGAGACATACGGCGTTGAGGTTACCCATCCCTTCATGGGCGAACACTACGACGCCACGGTCCTCATCGCTCTTGCAGCGGCGAAGGCTGGGACAAACACGGACTCCGGGGCCATACGCGACGCACTTCGAGACGTGGCGAATGAGCCCGGCGAGGTTATAGGGCCGGGCCGGGCTGAGATTGCGCGGGCGCTGGAACTGATTGCCGACGGGGAGGACATCAACTACAACGGCGCGGGCGGAGACATCGAGTTCGACGAGAACGGAGACGTTGTGGGCACCATCGAGATCTGGACGATTTCCGGCGGGGAGATCAAGTCCACCGGGCGGTTTGAGTTACCCTAGTCCATTTCCGCGTCCACCCCACTCCTAACCGCAACTATGGGGGCAGGTTTCAAACCTGCTCCTACTCCTTTGGGCCTCCACCATCTTTGAGAGGCGCATCCGACGACACCACAACCGACCTGGACACCCTACGGGTCTCGCCCAGGATTCCACCGGGCCTTATGAGGATCACACCGACTATCAGGACTCCAATCATGAAGAAGCGGAAGTTGGGGTCGGCGAAGAACCAGGGGAGGAACTGGGTGCCCGACCAGATGCCCCAAACTACGAAGGCTCCGAGAAGGGGGCCACGGTTGTTACCCGAGCCGCCTACCATGAGCATGGCCCAGATAACGAAGGTCGCCAGGAGGGGGTCGAAGGTGATGGGGGCGATGAAGCGCACGTGGTGGGCGTATAGCGCGCCGCCGATACCCATGATTATCCCACCGAGGATGAATGCCTGCAGCTTGAAGGAGTAGACGTCCTTGCCGCTGGCCTGAGCCGCCACTTCGTCCTCCCGTATGGCCCTCAGGACGCGTCCCCAGGGGGAATTCACCACGCGCTGCACGGCGAGATAGAGCAGCGCAAGGACGACCAGAACCACCACGAGGAAGAGGTAGTCGTAGTTGGCGGGGGAAACCAGGTGTCCGAGGAACTCTGGAATCCGGTAGAGGCCTTTTGAACCGTTCGCTATCCACTTTTCGTTGAGGAACATAAGCCGCACGGCTTCGGCGATGCCGAGGGTGGCGATGGCTAGGTAGTCGCCACTGAGGCGTAATGTGATACGGCCTACGGCGTAGGCGACGACTCCGCAAACCAGCGCAACGGCAGCGAGGGAAAGGATGAACCAGAAGTCGATACCCCAGTCCAGATAGGGCAGGCCGGCGAGGTTACCCCCGAAGATGAAGTCCTCCACCTGAGCGGCGTCGGGAGCCGGAGTGGTCAAGAGGGCGGTGGTGTAGGCTCCCAGGGCGAAGAAACCTGCGATGCCGGCGTTGAACAGGCCGGTGAAGCCCCACTGGACGTTCAGGCCCAGAGAGAAGATGCCATAGATTCCAACCATAATGAAGAATCCGACCAGGTAATTTAGAACGCCCGCTAATTCCACTTCGTCACCTGCCTTCTCAACGTCCTGAGCCTGCCATGGTGAAAAGGCCTTTGGGTCTTACGAGGAGGACGGCAATCATCATTGCGAAGGCGATCGCCGGCTTGTAGCTGGGGTTTATCCACTGGGTGGAGACCTCCGAAGTTACGCCGATGGCGAAGGCGGCTACGAGCGCTCCGTAGGGGTTGCCGATTCCGCCGAGAATAACGGCGGAAAACACGGGTATGAGAAACTTCCAGCCCATGATGGGGAGTAGCTGACCCTGGAACACGGCGAGAAGGATGCCTGCCGTGGCCGCCAGAGCCGCACCGATGCCCCAAGTCCACCAGGTGACACCGCGGGTGCCGATGCCGCTGACGAGGGCGAGTTCCGGGTTGTCCGCGGTGGCACGCATGGCTTTGCCGATTCTGGTGCGTGTCAGGACGATGTAGACTGTCACGACCAGGGCTACGGCCATCAGAGCAATGAAGATAGCGTCAGGAGGGATGCGAACGTCCATGGGTAGATGGAAGACCTGCTTGGACTCCCGGGGGTAGGTCTCGATGTCGCCACCCCAGATCATCTGCACCAAGCCTCTGAGAGCTATGGCCACGCCCATGGAGGACATGCTCATGAAGATGTCGCTGACTCCCCTGTCTCTGAGGCGACGATAGACGAACCTGTCGAGGAGGATGGCACCCGCTATGACCACAAGGGCTGCCATGGGAAGAGCGATTAGTAGGGTGAACCCGAAGGTGAAGGGGCCGAAACCATCGCTCGCGACACCCATCCAGGGAAAGAAGCTTGCCGTCAGGAAGAGAGCCACGTAGGCGCCCATGGTCATATAGTCGCCGTGGGCGAAGTTGGCGAAGTGGAGGATGCCGTAGATGAGGGTGAGGCCTACGGCGCCGAGGGCTATGATGGCGCCGAGGAATACGCCGTTTACTACCAGGCCCATCTGGACGAATGGCAGCAGACCGATCGCCACTGCCGCAAGGACAATGGCCACGGTGGTGTGGCCGGGGGTCCATTGACGTCGAACAGGGCCGATGAGCCTGATGAGGGGAGACAGAGTGGTTTCGAGGGGGCCGGTCACGCTTCAGCCGCCCAGGTAGAGACGGGAAACTTCCGGATTGTCCAGGAGAGCGCTGCCTTTGTCTTCCAGGCGGTTTTCGCCGGAGACCAGGATGTAGCCCCTGTTGGATACTGATAGTGCTTGCCGAGCGTTCTGCTCCACGAGGAGTACGGAAACGCCGCTGCGGTTGATTTCCAGGATTCGGTCTAGGACGAGGTCGACCATCGCGGGGGCGAGGCCCGCGAAAGGTTCGTCCAACAGTATCAGGGTCGGGTCCAGCATCAGCGCCCGGGCGATGGCGAGCATCTGCCGTTGTCCGCCGGAGAGGCTGCCGCCCCTTCGTCCGGGGTCTTCGGCAAGGTCTGGAAAGAAGCGATACATCTCCTCGATGCGTCCGGTGAAGTCGTCCTTTCGCAGGAAAGCGCCCATCTCCAGGTTCTCGCGGATGCTGAGGGTGGGGAAGACGTTTCTGGTCTGGGGGACGAAGCACAGGCCGGTTCGAGCTATCTGTTCAGGGGGCGTGGAGGAGATGTCCTTTCCGCGGAAGTTGACGGTCCCATCCCAGGCACTCACCAAGCCCGCGACGGTCTTCATGAGAGTGGACTTGCCGCAGCCGTTCGGGCCGATGATTGTCACGATTTCTCCATCATCGACGGTCAAGGATACGCCGTGGAGTATCTCCGTTTGGCCGTAGCCGGAGAACACCCCGGAGACTTCAAGGAGCGCCACGGTTCAATCCTCCCAGGTAGGCTTCCATGACCAGGGGGTTGTTCTGGATTTCCCTGGGAGTGCCCTTGGCGATGACCGCGCCGTTGGCCATGACTATGATGGGGTCGCACATGGCCATGACGAAGCCCATGTCGTGCTCGATGATGACGAAGGTGACGTTTCGTTCGGTGCTGGCTAGGAGGATGCTTTTGGAGATGCTACGCAGGAGGGTTCGGTTGACGCCAGCGCCAGGTTCGTCAAGGAGGACCATTTTGGGTCCCGCCATGAGGGTGCGTCCAAGCTCCAGCAGCTTCTTCTGACCGCCGGAGAGATTGCCTGCGTAGTCGTCGGCGAGGTGTGACAGGGTGAGCATTTTCAGCACGTCACGGGCCTGGGCGGCGATGCGGCGCTCCTCCCGGGCCACCCTTCCGGGCCGGAACCAAGAGGCCCAGAGCTTTTCGCCCATTTGTTGAGCAGGGACCAGCATGAGGTTTTCCATGACGGTCATTCGCTGCATCTCGCGGGGGATCTGGAAGGTGCGAACGAGGCCCAGTCCGAAGGTCCGGTGCATGCCCCAACCTTCGATGCGACGTCCGTGGAAGGCTATGCTGCCGCCGTTGGGGCGCATGGCGCCGGACACGACGTTGAAGAGGGTGGTCTTGCCCGCGCCGTTAGGGCCAATTATGCCGGTGATGTGGCCGGGTTCGATGTCGAGGGTGCAGTGGTCCAACGCACGTACGCCGCCGAAGTCCTTCACAAGGTTGCGCACTTCCAGGATGGGCGTTTGGGCTGCCAAAGCGTTGCCGTCCTTCTTTCCGGTTGAAGTTTCGCCAACTCTAACATAGACGGTATCTATTCAGTAGATTGCGACCTTGAATTGTGGGGGCCGGCTTGACCCCGCTTGTCTTAAGGACACATAATCCAATCCTGGTTCGGAGAAGATTGTACTGTCGAACGCAGCCCAAAGAGGAAAGGAGTTTCCATGAACATCACCATATACGGGGCGGGAGCCATTGGAGGAATTACCGGAGCGAAGGTGGCCATGGCCGGTCATGACGTGACCTTTGTTGACAAGGTACCGGAGCACGTGGACTTCATCAACAGGGACGGGTTGCTGGTTACCGGCGTCAGCGAAGACCGTGTACGTGCGCCGGCACTGCTGCCAGACCAGATGGAAGGTTACCTGAAGACTGTGTTTCTGTGCACGAAAGCGCAGGATACGGCGGCGTCCATGGAAGCGCTCATGCCTCACATCGGGCCGGAGACGACGGTGGTATCGCTTCAGAACGGCCTGAACGAGGAGCTGATTGCAAGCCTGATAGGCGCGCATCGGACGGTGGGATGCCTGGTGAATTGGGGAGGGGACTACATTGAGCCGGGGCATATTCTGTATGGTGGGGATGGGCCGATGCGGATCGGGGAGTTGGACGGTTCCACCACGGAGAGGATCGTGGAACTTCAGAAAGTGCTGGACAACGTCAATACGACGACCATAACGTCCAATATTTTCGGATATTTGTGGTCGAAGGTGATATGGGGGTGTTTCTACATAGGCAACGCGTTAGGGACTTCTACCTCCATTGACTTGCTTCGGGGGGAGAGGAACCGACCTATTTTGCTGGGGTTGTTCAGGGAGGGCGTGCAGGTAGCGGAGGCAGACGGGGTTGTCCTGGAGCATTTGACGGAGCATCACTTCAATCCGCCGGAACTGGTGAGGTCTGCCCCCGAGGTGGCGCTTCCCCTGTTTGACAAGATGGCGGATGACTTCGAGGGCAACGTGAAGGTGTACTCAGGTCCGTGGCGGGATGTGGCAGTGAGGAAGCGTCCGACGGAGGTGGACTACATCATTGGGCCAATCGTTCAGAAGGGCGCGGAACATGGCGTGCCGACGCCGTTGAACGACAGGCTGGTGGAGTTGATCAAGGAGATTGAGCGGGGGGAACGCGTGCAGGACGACGGGAATTTGCTGGAGTTGGAGGGGATGCTATAGGAGGTATGGAGAGAAGAAGCCTACTACAAGCCGTAACCTTAGTCTTCGCACTGATTGGAGGGTTCCTACTCGTCCTATTGGGCATTATGTGGTTGGGGGAATCCGGATTTGGAGAGGCCACCAGGATCGCTCAGGCCTTTATTACCGCGGTGGCCATTCTCATAGCGGCGGTATTTGCCATCTTCAAGCTTCAGATATTCAGGGATTTTGCACCGCATTTGACGATTTCACAGAGGTTTCACACAGGCATATCGGAGAGAGCTATGTCCACATTGATGTCTCCGCAACCCTCAAGAACAGCTCCAGGGTGAAGGTAGATCTTATTATAGGTCTTTTCCTTCTCCAGAAAATCGCGCCTGTTGAAGACCAGGATGTAATAGCTCTCCATGCACAGGTTTTTGTTGACCGGACTTACGAGGACATCCTTTGGCCCGTCATTGACGAGGTGCATCGTTCATGGAAAGAGCACGTGCTGGTTATAGAGCCTGGGGATCCTATCAAGAATTTTGTGAATTCATCGTGGACGCTACCGTCAAGGCCGTTCTGGTCTATACATATTTTTACAATCCATTTTCGTCGTCGTCTAAGGGTTGGGGAGCCACTACAATTCGTGACATTGAGTGATATAATCCAAGTAGGTGAGCGATAGAGTACGCCTCGGAGGACAGTCGTAGGATGTCAAAAGAAAGCACCCCCGGCAAGGCCGATACGAAATCTCGTACTGGACCTGAGGTGAGGCGCGCAGTTGAAATGCCGCCCGTAAAATATGGTGTCCCGCCTAAGCAAGTTCCGGTCAGGACACCGAGTTCCCCCAAACCGCAAAAGGAATCCTGACCCCAAGGGATACAGCTTGATTGACTACAAGCTAAATTGTACCGTCTCCAATCTCCCTTGATTCATCAGAAGGGCACTTGCAAATCATGCTGGCTGAGAACATTATTGGCAGGGATGGAAAGAAGTCTCGGATGGATCATAAGGCCAAGCTGGCCAAGGTATTGGATTATGAAACTCCAATAGAAGAGAGGGACGGGCAGCCAAAGCAGATGGGGACAAGAGTCCCGCGGTCCCGCAAACTCCCAGGCCCTCCGCCTCAGAAGAATTCACAGCAAAAGGAGAGATAGATGCCGGATTATAAGTTGATTTCTGCGGACTCCCACGTGTTTGAACCAAGGGAGATGTGGGTTGACTACATCGATTCTGAGTTCCGGGAGCGAGCGCCTCGCATTGTTACCAATCCCGACGGTCTGGAAGGCGATTTCTTCGTGATGCCAGGGCAGGAGCCGGAAAAGGTTGGGGGCGGCTTCACTGCCGGGGCGACCCCGGAGGAGTTGAAGAAGTTTCTGGAAACGGCTTCCGTGGAGGAGAGTTGTCCTTTGGGGGCATACATCCCGGAGGAGCGGCTCAAGGAGTTGGAGGTAGACGGGGTAGAAGCGGAGATTCTGTATACTACACTGGGATTCCGGCTCTTTCGGCTTACCGACGCTCCGTTCCAGCAGGCCCTGTTCCGCGCCTATAACACGTGGATTTCCGAGTATTGTTCCTACGACCCCAAGACCATGATCGGCCTGGGGATGATTTCATTGCTCGACATCAGTGAGGGGGTCAAGGAGCTTTACCGATGCTCGGAGCTTGGCCTTCGCGGCGCGCTCATCATGGCATCGCCGCCGGACCCCATCACCTACGCCGACCCGGAATTCGAACCTTTCTGGGCCGCTGCTGCCGAGTTGGACATGCCCATCAGCCTGCACATACTGACAGGCCACGGCCCAGAGAGCCGCGTAGTTGGGAGGTTCAAGAAGAACCACTACCTTCGCGCCATCAGCATCATCCACGAGGTTCAGCGCTCTTTCGCTGAGATTATGTTCTCGGGGGCCCTGGAACGCCATCCGAATCTTCGATTGGTGTCGGCTGAGAATGACATCGGCTGGGTGCCTCACTTCCTGTACCGGGCCAACCACTTCTATACCAAGCACGCCTACAGCAACCCGACCGACCTGGTGATGCCGCCCAGCGAGTATGCGAAGCGCCAGCTTTTCGTCACTTACATGGACGATCCGACGGGCCTTCGCATGACGGACTTCTACGGCGAGGATAACTTCGCGTGGGCCAGCGACTATCCCCACGCCCTATCGACTTTCCCGAACTCCCACAAGATTGTGGACGAGAACTTTGCCGGGGTAGGAGAGGATATCAAGAAGAAGATTACCCGCGACAATGTAATCAAGCTCTACAACATGGACCTAAGCTAGACCCATCCGTCAGGAAAGGAGTCATTTGCCATGCGAAACGGATTTAAGGTAATCGACGCAGACGCTCACTTCTACGAGCCCGGCGACATCTGGGACAGCTACGTAGAGCCCGCTTTTCAGGAGCGGCGTCCGCGGGTTGTGCAGGTGCACGGCAAGACCATTCTGGAGTATGAGGGCGAGCAGACGATGAACGCCCTGAAGTCCAAGGCGCTGTTCTCCATGATGGACGACAAGTTCGGGCACGCCTTTCGGGACAACTGGAGCCTGGAAAGCCGGCTGAAAGACATGGACTCAGAGGGGTGGGACATCCAAGTGTGCCTTCCCACCAACGGAGCCGCTGCTCCTTCCTACAAGGAGCCGGACCTTTCCGACGCCCTCTGCCGCGCCTACAACAACTGGGCGTACGACTTCTGTAGCGGCGATCCTGGACGCATAAAGTTTGCCGCCGTGGTCACGGGTCAGGACCCACAACTGATGCTAAACGAGACTCGCCGCGCCGTGGCGGAACTGGGAGCGGTGTCGATATTTCTTCCCACGGCCATACCGGAGAAGATGTGGCACCATCCGGACTATGCTCCCGTCTGGGAGGCCGTTCAAGAGTTGGAAGTGCCCCTAGCCGTTCACGGGGAGAGCAGCTCCAGCGGCCAGCCAGCGGCCAACGCCAGATACCAGCCGTTGGACGGGGCCTTTATTGCCCTCAGCGAGACCATCGGGTTCCCCTTCGAGAACATGATCAACCTGGGCCACTTCATGTACAGCGGCATTCTGGACAGATTTCCCAGGCTGAAGCTGCTGATACTGGAGGCCAACTCCGGCTGGGTGCCCTTCTGGCTGAACCGGCTGGAGAAGTACTGCGAGGGACGTCAGTCGGTGTTCTTCGATGAGCATCCTTTGGCCCTGACGCCGCAGGAGTACTTCCTGAGACAGTGTGCCGTGGCTGCCGATGCGGACGAGCCATCCATCAAGTACGTGGTGGACTACATAGGGGACGACAATATCGTGTTCAACACGGACTATCCGCACCCGGACGCGCCGGCGACGAACGAGCCATTGGCGAACATGATGGAGCAGCCTTTGTCTGAGGAGACGAAGCGGAAGATTCTGTGGGACAATTCGGTGAAGATCTACGGGGAAAGGCTTATTCAGGGAGCGGCAGTGTAGCTTCGTACCACAACAGGTGCAATTGATCTCAGAAGGGCGTCCGGCGGGACGTCCTTCTTTTTTGGGAGTTGGGGGGCCGTTTGTGAAGAGGACAGATTTGGAACCTGCCCCTACCGCGATTGGTGCGGGACACGGCCAGTTCTCTAGGGAACGGGGCGCTGAGGGAGAATTGGGCGTGAGGGCAACGAGATTCCTCGGCTCGGCTCCGCTGCGCTCGGAATGACATGAGGGATGAGAGGGAGAATGGGTTGGGGGAGGGGGTCAGGTGGCCTGCATGAGGATGCCGTGGAGGTGGAGGAAGAGCTTGCTCAGCTCCCTAACGGTGTCCAGGAGGCCAAGCCGTATTTCTGGCGTAACGTGGTCGAAGAGGCCGAACTCGGTATAGCGGACGTTGTCGCGGTCGGCGAGGGCGTCGCTGAGACGCTTGGACTCGAAGGATGGGATCAGATCGTCCTCCCGGTCGTGCATGATAAGCAGCTGGGCCTCAAGATCACCAATGTACTGGCTGGGGGAGATTCTATCGCCCCGCTCGAGGGTTTCGGCGGGCATCCGGGCGCGGTAGGCGTCTACTTCCTCCTTGGGAACGCCCTGTAGCAGGGCATATACGGCGGCGCCCTCGTCGGAGAGGTCCTGAACGGCGTCTTCGGGGATGGGCGGGCCTTCGTTGAAGCCCTGCTGGAGCAGAAGGCGTTCGTTATCGGGGAGGTCTTCGGTCATGTGAGTCACAAAGACCTCGCGGGTGAGCTTGTCAGGCTGCCAGGGCTGGACGAGGTCGCCGTAACTGCGAGTCTCGGAGGCGATTGAGGTGAGGAGGTCGGGCATGTTGAAGTAGGGGCCGAAGGCGTTAACAAAAACGACCCTGTCGCGGATGGGTTCCTGGGCGGCGGCCATTATGCTGTAGCTGGCTCCCACGCAGAAGCCGCCGATTCCTACGCGGTTGGCGTCCACGAAGTCCTGGTCAGAGAGGTATTCGAAAGCGGCGACAAGGTTATGGATGTCCTCCTGGACCATGCGTCCATCTGACATGATTGGAGACCAGTAGAACATGGTGGCCATGTTGGAGCGGGCGAGGGCTTCTCCGAGGCGGACGACGCGGGCGTCGTCCGCTCCGGCTGGATTGACGCCCAGAAAGAGCACAACGGCGGCGAAGGGGCCTTCGCCGGGGGGGCGGTATACGTCGCCGATGGCGGCACCTGTGGGGATTGGGAAGGAGACACGCTCCCGGATTGGCGACGGGGTGAACCACTCCAAGGGCTTGACAGGCGCGTCGAAGACATGGGGGATGAACATGGCGGCCTTGACGGAGGCTCTGCCCTGGTGGGACGCGCCAAGGAAGATGACGAAGACTATGAGAAGCAGCAGCGCGGCTTGCGCCGCCCGCTTAACGACGAGGAAGAAGCGGTTTCTACCAGCAGTCTGTTGTGCCGTTGCAGGACTATCTGACGGGCCTGTCGGTCTGTTCATGGTCTAGCATCTCGTTGAGGATGTTGCGCAGGGCCTCCGGACTCATTGGGCCGACGAAACTTCGTTGAATAGCTCCCGTTTCGTCGATGAAGAATTTCTCTGGGATGCCGGATACGCCGTAGTCTAGGGCAACACGGCCTCTGTCGTCCACCACCAAGGGGTATGGAACTGCAAATTCGTCGGCGAAGGCACTGATGGCCTGAGCGTCGTCCCAGATGGCGATGCCGATGAACTCCACGGGAAGGCCTCGGTACTCGCGGTAGACCTGGGAGAGGATAGGCGCTTCGACGCGGCAGGGAGGACACCAGGAGCTCCAGAAGTCCAGCATTACGACTTTTCCGCGGTAGTTCTCCAGATTGAGGGTCTCGGTCCCTTCAAGGGATGCCAGAGCGAAGGGGATGGCCTGCCGGCTGGCGGTGGGTTTCTCCCCCAGTTCGGCGTTAACGCCGAGGCCGCCAGGGTTGCCGCCGGTGCGGACCAGGGCCCATCCGAGCAGGGCAAAGAGGGCGACGGCGGGAGTCGCGGCGAGGAGGAGTATCCATTTCTGGCGGGTGCTCAGGGCTGTTCTCCTAAGGCGCGGGTTCTTCGTATTCTAACGCACTTCGCAGCTTTTGCTTAAGGCCCTTTCGTCTTTCACGGTACTCGAGTTCGTCCAGGTGACCGTCTGCGTGGAGGTTGTCGAGGCGGGCAATCTCGTCAATAAGTAGTCGAGTGTCGGAATTGGAGGCAGCCGCGGGTGCTCTGCGGCGGAGGCTGTAGAGGAGAACGAGGAAGAGGGAGATGGCGACGATGGCGGGTATGCCTATGACGAGGAGATGGTTGTCTTCCACGGCGCTTGACGTGCGCTGCCAGAGGGAGGGTTGGGGAAGGCCGGAGAGTTCGATGTTCAGGGAAGCGCGCTGGGAGAGATTGGGGATGCTCCAGACCCGGTAGGCTATCTCGCCGATTTGAGTGGGCTGGGCTTCCGTCATGCCTGTTCCGCTCGCCTCACCCAGACCTTCCGGGATGAGGATGCGGAAGATGGAGGCTCCCTGCAGGAAGGTGGGGGAGAAGGAGGCGCGACCGTCCTTGTAGGGGAAGGTGTAGTTGAAGGAGACCTGATGGGAGCCGGGGGGCACGGCGGCGGTGAGACCAAAGCCGGTGCCCACGTCCATAACGTCGCCTTGGGGCAGGTCTGATTGGACCTGGAGGGCTGCCGAGCCGGGGGGGACGGTGAACCTGAGGAAGTTCATGGCGGAGGCAGGCTGCAGGATTGGCTGGAAGGCTCTATCCCTCGGGTTGGAGATGAGGACGACTTCGGCGGCGGAGACTAGGTTTTCGCTGGGGTCGGCTTCGCGGACTATGAGGATGTGGGAGTCGATGCTCAGGGTTGCGAGGTCGTTGGTTGTCTCGTAGACGCCAAGGACCACGTGCGATTGAAGGCTTTCGGGCTCCAGGCCGTAGGTGATGGCCTTGTAGACGGTGGTGAGGGCGTAGCGGACGTTCGGGCCGGAGGGGATGTTGGGGAAGGTGAATGTGCCTTCGGAGTCGGTGACGGCGGTGCGGGTATCGACGCCGCCGGAGGGGGTGAAGATGTGGAGGATGACGTCGAGTCCCGCGGGGGTTTGACCGCCGGTGGAGAGGTTGACGACGCGACCGTTGAGTACGTTGGGTGCCTGGGCGCTGGCCAGGGGGATAGACAGGATGACTGTTACTGTGAGCACCATCAGGAGAAATAAGGAGAGCCGGAGCTTGGTCACGGGGACTCGCCGTTGTAGTTTCGCAAGGCACGGCGTCGCAGGCGGATGCGTTCTTCCAGCAGGTCGTCGAGGCTTTCCGGAGCAGGGGCGTCGTTCATTGACCCGAAAGTCTCCATTTCGTAGGCGCGGAGGCTTTCGGCGGCGGCGCGGCGGAGTTCGTTCATCTGGCGCTGGTAGTCCTGAGGCTCGATGGTACCCAGCTCAAACTCCATCTGGAGCTGGTCTATTTCGTCGAAGGCGGACTCGACGTTACGGCCCAATTGGTCCGGGACGTCGGATGGCTCGGGGGGTGTGGTCTCGCGCTGCCGGGCTTTCAGCAGAGGGTAGGAGACGACAAGGATACTGAGTAGAGCGAGCAGGAGAGCTATCAGGTGGTGCATTACGATGGTTTCCCTGGGAGGATCGGCAGGCTGGAGGATGGCTTCATCGGGCGGGGACCTTGGAACGGGCAGTGGTGATGTGGGATGGAGGTGGGGATGGCGGCGTGGAGGTTCGTGATGGCCAGAGGGCGATGGCGGTGCCTACTATCATTATGGGGCCGGCCAGCCACATCCACCAGACGAGGGGGTTAACGAAGATGCGGAAGCCGATGCTCGGGTCGCCTTCCCGGGCTTCGCTGGGGACGACGTACAGATCTTCCACAGGGGTTGAGCGGATGCCTGCGCGGGTGGCGCTGATGTTGAATTCGGGGTAGAAGGTGCGCTCGGCTTCGAGAGTAGTAAGAGTTTGGCCGCTTCTAGATACGTCAAGGGCGTAGAAGGACTCGCGCCGGTCGGGCTGCTGGACAGTGCGGGAATCGGTGTAGGTGAGTTCGTAACCTTCCACGGTGACGGTCTGTCCGGGGGATAAGAGAACGTCGCGCTGTACGCCGTAGAAGGATGAGCCGACGATGCCAACGCCGAGGACGATGACGGCGAGATGCACCACGTAGCCGCCGTATCGGGGGCGGTTGGAGGCGATAAGTTTGAGGAAGGCGACCGGGTATGCTTCGCCACGACGGTGTCTGACGATTGTGCCTCGCAGCCACTCCTGGAGGATGCCGGCGACGACGAGGGCGAACAGGGCGAAGGCCGCGAGGGCGTAGGGGTTTCGAATGCCGACGACGGCGAGAATTATTAGAGATGATAGGGCGGCAATGGCGGGGTATAGGAGGGTACGTCTGAAGGTGCGGCCCGCGGCACGTCGCCAGGGGAGCAGAGGGCCGACGCCCATGAGGAACATGAGGCCGAGGAAGAGATGGCCGTTGACCTGGTTGTAGAAGGGTTCGCCGACGGTGACGGTGAAGCCGGAGAAAACCTCAGAGACGAGAGGGTAGACGACTCCCCATAGGGTGACGAAGGCGACGCCGAGGAGGAGGAGGTTGTTGACAAGGAAGGCGGCTTCGCGGGAGAGACTGGATTCCAGGGGACGTGCGCTCTTGATAAGGTTGTAGCGGAAGAAGAAGAGGGCGAAGGGTGCTATGGTGCCGACTATCATGAAGGTTAGGAAGACCCATCCGAGGGAGGAGGCGGCGAAGGAGTGGACGGAGGGGACGGGGCCGCCCCGGTTGATGAACATGCCGAAGAGGGAGAGCCCGAAGGTGAGATTGATGAGGGCGAGATTCCACATTCGGAACATGCCCTGCCGTTTCTGGACCATGATGGAGTGGATGAAGGCGGTGAGGCCGAGCCAGGGCATGAGGCCGGCGTTTTCGACGGGGTCCCAGGCCCAGTATCCGCCCCAGCCAAGGATGGTGTAGGCCCACCAGGAGCCGAGGAGGAGGCCCGTGCCGAGGGTGGCCCAGGCGATGATGCCCCAGACGCGGGCCACGTCGACCCACTGGTCGGCGACCTGCCCGGAGAGAAGCGCGCCTACGGCGAAGGAGAAGGGGATACTGACCATGACGAGGCCCGTCATCAGCATGGGTGGGTGGGCGAACATGCCGGGATGGACGAGGAGGGGGTTGATACCGCGACCGTCGGCGGGAGTGAAGTCGAGGGTGATGAAGGGGTTGGCGAGGGAGGCGAGGACGGAGAGGAAAAAGACCAGGATGAGCATCAGGACGGCGTTGGAATAGGGGAGGCTTGGCCGGAAGCGGCGGGGGGCAAAGGCGACTGCCGCAGCGGCCAGGATGCCGAAGACTGTAGCAATAAAGAGGAGGGAGCCTTCGTTGCCCGCGTAGATTGCGACCCAGGTGTAGATGCGGGGCATGGCGAGGTTGCTGTGCTCGAATACGTAGCGGACCTGGAAATCGTTGGAGAGGAAGGCTGAAACGAGGCTGAAGGAGGAGATAATGAGGGCAAGGGCAACGAGATAGGTGGCGTTGCGCCCGCTATGGACGAGGGCGGGCATGCCTCGCATCTGGCCGACGACGGAGGCCAGCATCGAGTAGACGGTGAGGGCCAATGCCAGCAGGATGGTTATGAGGCCAAGCTCAGCCATTTCTTTTGCCCTTGGAAGAAGCTATGCTCTTGTCGCGGGTTGCCGGACTGTCGTCGTTGGGCGCGGGAGAGCCGGTTCTGGAGGCTATTTCGGCGTCTACGCGTTCTAGGTATTCGGACATTTCTTTGTCGTCGGGGGGCGTTGGTATTGCTGAGTCTGGTGCGGATTCGGAGGCACCGCCCTTTCTCATGGAGCGGAGGACGAAAAAGAGAATGGTTCCTGCCGAAAGTAATACGGCGGGGGGGAGCAACCAGATTGTAAGGGTTGAGCCGGACTTGGGCGGCTCTGCGAGAACACGGAGGCCGTAGCGCTCCGGGGCGGAGAAGTAGTCTAGGATTTGCTGCTCCGTCCAGCCTTCGGCCAGCTTCTCACGGACGAAGGCGCGCATTTCCCTGGCCTGGGGCACCTGGGCCTGGTCGATGGTCTCGGCGGGACAGTAGGGGCATATCAGCTGCTTGTCGACGCTCTGGGCGCGTTCTTCCAGGGTTGGGGTGCGTTCTTCGGCACAGGAGGACAGGAGGGCGACGAGGAAAACGAGGGAGACCGAGGCTAGGAGAAGTCTGGGGAGGCCGATAGGCTGAGGGTGCATTAGAGGACCAGCCGGTTGGGGAGTCCCTTAGGGCCCTCCGAGGGTGTTGAGATAGTTAACCAGCATCCACCGCTCTTCTGCGGTGAGCAGATTTTCGAACTGGGGCATGACGATGTTGGACCCCGGGTCTAGGGAGACAATCTCCGGTCGGATGTCGCGGTTGGTGATGGTGGTGTAGAGGAGTCCGTCGGAGTAGCCGAGGACGTTGACGAGGGTGAGGTTGACGTTTAGCTTGGGAGTGTAGCCGTAGGTCTCGATCATTGTTGTCAGTACCTGTCCGTCGCCAAGGGCGTCCATGCCGTGGCACATGGCGCAGTTGATGGCGTAGAGCTTTGCGCCTTCATCAATACCCTGCTCAGGGATGGGGTTCTCGATGGTGTTTATTTCGTCGGGATGCACCTGGGCGAAGAGGGGCACGTCCTTGCCGGTGATGGGGACGGCGCCGGCCGGGGGCATCAGTCGTGGCGGCTGTTGGGCGTGATGGGAGGGTTGGTAGTGCATCTCGTAGAAGATGTCCACGGGATAGCTGCCCTCGGCGCAGCCAATGCCGATAAGTCCGGCAATTACGACCAGCAGCCCGAACCGCACCGGCGTCGAGAGCAGACGACGGCGTAGGCTATCTCTAATGCCCTTGAGGGGTCTCAACATCATGCTGCTTCCCGTCGGACCTCTTCCGCTCCGGCCTGGGTGAGAATCTGCTCGGCCCGGTCTACAGTATTGTCATCGCAGTCGACGACTACGCCGATGAGCCCTTCGGTTATGCGGTCGTCGTAGATGTGCTTCTTTACGGTGGGGAGTCTCGACTCGAAGATGATGCCAATCACGGTGAAGAGGATGGCCCCAAGCATGGTGCCTTCGTAGGTGATGATGGCCATGGGCGGGATGGAGAGGATGGGCTTGCCGCCGGTGACGAGGGGGTAGGCGAGCTGGGTGCCGGAGGTGAGCAGAATGGCGGCGGTGAGGCCGATGAGGGCGCCGACGAAGGGGAATACGTAGAGGCGATGGCTGCTGTGCCGCTCGCCAAGGGCGCCTTCAGGGTATGGGGTATCGGTGAGGAACTCGTAGTCCTCCTTGGAGAACCCGGCGTTGTCCAGCGCCTCGCCGGCCTCTGCGGCGTATTCGGCGTTGGAGTAGAGAGCCAGGACGGAATGCGTAGCCATTACTGCACCTCGGGCGATTCTACTCTTCTCTGATTACGGCGGGGACGCGCCTGCGTCCGACCTTGATTTCGTCGGTAAGTATCTGACCTTCCTTGATGTCGAATAAGGGTATGAGCGGGAATACCTTGGCGAATAACAGGAATAACATGAGGACAAGGGCGAAGGTGCCCGCGACAATCATAATTTCGATGGGGCTTGGGGCGTAGGTGTACCAGGACTGGGTGAAGACCTGCTTTCGGGCCAGGCCGGGCACGATGATGATGAAGCGCTCAAGCCACATGCCGATGTTTACGGATATGGTGGTGATGGTCATCCAGAGGAAGCTGCGTCGCACGTTTCTGAAGAGCCAGAGGGGAACGGGGAAGAAGAAGGCCGTGATGATAAAGGTGAGGAACAGCCAGCCCCAGGGATGGCCGAAGATCTGGAGGCTACGAGTAGCCAGTTCGTCGCCCTCCTGGCCGTAGATGCCGAAGAGGAATTCCATAGCAAAGAAGTAGAACCAGGCGATGGCGATGACTATGAGCAGGCGGCCTAGGGCGTCGATGTGTTCGCGGCGGACGTATTCCTCCCAGCCGAAGAGCCAGCGCATGAAGATCATGACGGTGACGACGCCGGAAACGCCGGAGTGGACCGCGCCTATGACGAAGTAGGGCGCGAAGATGGTGGAGTGCCAGCTGTTGACGGACACGGCCATGCCGAAGTCCCAGGACACTATGCTGTGGACGGAGACGAAGACGGGGAGGATTAGTGCGGAGAGAAGGATGCCTGCGATAGCCTGGAGCTTCCACTGGCGGGGGGTGCCGCGCCAGCCGAGGGCCAGGACGGAGTAGACCATGCGTCGGATGCCGGTGGCGCGGTCTCTGACGACGGCCAGGTCTGGCACGAGGGCGATGAAAACGAAGAGGATGCTGGATAGCAAGTAGGTGTTTACGGCGGAGGGGTCCCACACCAGCGGGGAGCGGATGTCGGGCCAGATTCCGCGGGAGAAGTCGTAGGGGAAGACCCAGTACATGAGACGCCAGGGCCGGCCCGTATGGATGAAGGGCATGAGCACGGCGGTCATGAGGGAGAAGATGGTCAATACTTCCGCGGCGCGGGTGGCAGGCCTGCGCCATTCCGCCTTGGAGAGACGCAGGATGGCGGAGAGCATGACGCCGGCGTGGCTGATTCCTATCCAGAAGACGAAGTTTGTGATAAAGAATCCCCAGAATACGGGGCGGTTCAAGCCGGTGACGCCGATTCCTCGGTTGACCATAAAGCCGGCGGCTCCGAGGGCGAAGAGGACGACGAGTCCGAGGAACAGGACGATTGCCCAGTACTTCACCGGGTTCGTGAAGAGACCGGTGAGAAGCTCCCGGTTTATTCGCCTGTAGCCGAGGATTTTACCTTCTTGCAAGTCGGCTCCTAATTCCTATTCAGGCTTGCCCAGCACAAGGTATTTACTTCGGAGGAAGGGACGCACTCGCTGGTAGAGGAGTCCCTCCTTTACTTCCCAGATGGAGAGGATGGGGAAGATTCTGGATGCCAGCAGGTATATCAACACCGCACCTGCCAGCCCGCCAAGGATTATCAGGATGTCGAGGACATCGGGCAGCATGGCTGGCTGCACGGCCTTCAGGGCATGGCCGGTAACGTCTTCGATTCCTAAAGCGGGAACGTATAGGCGGATGGTCATGAAGAAAGCGCCGATGAGGACGGAGGCGCCGGCCAGGGTTGGGCCAAGGATGCTCTTCCGGACTGCGTTCCATATAAGTAGCAGGAAGGGTATGAGGAAGCTAAAGAAGAAGTTCAGCAGGAAGGGTATGCGGTAGGACTCGAACATGAAGGTCTTGAGGACGTTCTGCTCGGTGGGGGTGCGCCCGTACCAGAAGGTGATGAGGGCGGCGAACCAGAAGTAGGCCCAGAGGAGGCTGAGGGCCAGCAGGATTTTGCTGAAGGACCAGAAGGACTCCATTGGGATGAAGTCGTTGTAACGTCCAGTGTGGCGTAGGATGAAGGTGGTGACGAGGGTGAGGCCGATGGCCGTTTGGATGCCGGTGAGGGCCTGGTGGGCGGGCATGATGGAGTCTTTCCAGCCCGGAACGAGGGACATAACGAAGTCGACGTTGATCATGGTCTGGACCATGATCAACAGCATAAAATAGAAGGCGCCGAGTGCGGTGAGGCCGATTCGGTGGTAGTTCCACTGGGACTGGGTGCCGCGCCAGAAGCCGGATATGCTCCGCAGGAGGCGGGTGCGGGGACCGTCGTCGCCTTGATGGGCGAGGACAGCCATGTCGGGGATTGCGGAGAGGACGAGGAGAGTCAGGCCGCATACGACGAGGCCGAGAACGGCGAAGAAGTCCCACCAGAGGGGGACGCCGATGAATTCTTCCGAGACCCAGAGGCTCCTGCGGCCTTCCAGGGGAGGAAGCAGGGCCATTAGCGGGAGGAACCAGAGGATGGTCAACAGCCCTACTGCGGCGTAGAGCTCGGAGACGCGGGAAAAGGGGCGACGCCAGTGGTTCTTGGTCCAGCGCAGGGCCACGGCCACGAGGGGGGCGGACCCGGCGGTTATCAGCAGGAAGGCGAACATGGCGGAGTAGTAACCCCACTGGGCCCGCTCGCTGACGCCGAAACCGTCTAGGAAGCGGAATATGAGGGCGATGATGCCGATGAGGAAAACGGAACCTAGAACGGCGACGACAAGCTTGTAGTTTCTAGTCACGTTGAAGAAGTCCCGTGACACCTGCTCGGTGACCATTCGGGAGTTGAGCTCGGGCCCGTCTACGGCAATCTGAACCCGGTCCCGGTTGCTATCGGCGGTGGTGCTCAATGGGCCTCTTCTTCCTTGGGTGCGTTCGGGTCGACCTTCTTCAGATAGATGACGCTTGGAGACGTTCCGATGTGATCCAGGAGCTTATAGTGGCGGGGGTCCCGGGCGCGTTGTGAAACGTCGCTATTTGGGTCGTTGATGTCGCCGAAGACGAGGGTGTTTGTAGGGCAGGCGTTGACGCAGGCGGGCATGTAGTTGCCGGCCTTGAGAGTCTGGTCGTTGACCTTTCCGCCGTCGCGGCCCTCGATGGTGCGCTCGGCGCGGCGGATGCGCTGGATGCAGAAGGTGCACTTTTCCATGATGCCGCGGCTGCGGACTGTGACATCCGGGTTGAGCTGGTTCCAAAGGGTGTCCGGCCATTCGGGGTCGTGGAAGTTGAAGAATCGCACCTGGTAGGGACAGTTGTTGGCGCAGTAGCGAGTGCCGACACAACGGTTGTAGACCTGTACGTTGAGCCCCTGGCTGTTGTGGTAGGTGGCGTAGACGGGGCATACGGGTTCGCAGGGAGCGTTTTCGCAGTGCTGACACAGTACGGGAATGAAACGGGCCTTGACGTTCGGCCAAGTGCCCTCCCAGACCCGGTCAATGCGAATCCACTGCTTGGCACGGCGTGAGAGGAAGTCGCTCTCCTCGTTGACGGGGATGTTGTTCTCCGCCTGGCACGCCACCACGCAGGCCTGGCAACCGGTGCACCGGTCCAGGTCTATTACCATTGCCCATTTCTTTGCTTCGGACATTTTCCAGCTGTTTTCCTTGTTTTGCTTCTATCCCCTGGTTATCTTGACTATAGCTTCTTCCTGGTTGGGAACGAAGGCGGGAACAATGCCTTCGAACTTGGGTATTGGGGAGCTCTTCCCCGTGGGGACAATTCTAACGCGGGTACCCGCCCATGCCAGGGACTGGGTCTGCTCTTCCAGGGGCAGGCCGATGAGGTGGAGGGGGTTTTCGCCCCTTCCCTTGGAGTAGCGGAGGGAGGCTGTGTGACCCTGGCCAACGGGGATGCCGATGACGTTGGGCGGTACGGCAGGATGGTGATATATTTGGGCGACGAAAGAGCGTCCGTTTGCGCCTTCCACGCGGACAAAGTCGCCTTCCCTGAGACCGATGGCGTCGGCGACCAGGGTGCTTATCTCAACCCAGGTGGTCCAGGCGACGGTGGTGAGGGGGTCGGAACTGGACTGGAGCCAGGGGAGGTTTGCGCCGCTGCCGTCAGCGAGGGAGACTGTCTGGAACGGGATGAGATTGAAGGTGTTGCCTCCCACGGGGCCGGTGATGATGGGTTCTTTGGCCCGGCTTGCGATTTCCGCCAGGTTGGGCATTGAGGGGGAGGAGTCGGCGGTGGCATTCCTGTCCCACCAGCCGCCCTGCTGGAGAAGGCTATTCCAGAAGGAGTTGAAGTTTGCGTCCTGGACGGAGCCGCGTTCCAGGGCCTGTATCTTGCGGGCCTGGTCCTGGAGCAGGTGGTGGTAGGTAAGCATATTGAGGGGAGTTGCGCCGTCGAGGCCCATTTCCCGGGAAAGCTGGAGCAGAACGTCGGCGAAGCCCATGGGGTTCATGCCGGGAAGTGGGTTGACCACGGGCTGCTGCATTCCGATAACTTCAAAGCCGGGGCCGGGAGATGGAACGTCGTCGCCCCAGTCCTCCATGGGGGCTCTTTCTGGGAGAATCAGGTCGGCCATTTCGGCAGTCTCGTCCATGAAGGAGGAGAAGCTGGCGATGAAGATGTCGTCGCGGTTAAGCGTTTGCTGGAGGCCGATGTCCCCGGGCAGGTCGTTTACGGGGTTGACGCCGCGCAGCAGGACCACGCCGGTGCGTCCATTGGAGATGTCGGCTACGGTGCGGTGCCAATCGCCAGTGGAGGCTGCCGGAATGGTCTTGGCCAGTTCCGGCACCGGCGCTGTCGGGTTCAGGACGACGCCGCCCTCCGCGCCGACGCTGCCGACGAGGAAGTTAAGGGCGAAGATGGCGGCGAGGTTGAATGTGCCGTTGGTGTGGGCGGAGGCGCTGCAGCCGCCGATTGCGATGCTGCGGGAGCCGCCGCGGGCAAATTCTCGTGCCATTTCGCGGATGAACTCGTGGGGCTCCGTGCCGTGGAGGCGCGGAACGCCCAACTGCTGGGCGATTATGTTGGGGGCATAGGCGTCTAGGGCTGACGCGCCCTGGCCGCCGGTCAGCCGGTTGATTCTATCCTGGGGCACGAGTCCCTCGGAGATGATGACCTGGGCGATGCTCAGGGCGAGCATACCTTCCATGCCCGGGTTGACGGGCACCCAGGTATCGGCGTTGGCGGCGGTGAGGGAGAACCGGGAGTCGACCTGGACGAGGGTGCCGCGGTGTCGCCGTCCAAGCCCCTGCCGGAACTCCCCGTAGCCCTTGGAGAAATGTACCGGGGCCTGCCAGGTGCCGAGGAAGTCGGCGCCGAAGGAGAGGACGTGGCTGGCGTTCTTGAAGTCGAAGGTAGGCATAGCCTGCTGGCCGAGGACGTCCCGCATGACCTGGCCGTAAGCGGCGTCCTCCATGGGCTGGAAGGCCGCGTGTCGGGCGCCGAAGCTGTCGGTGAAGCTGCCGACTAGGTGGGCCATGCTGGCCCGTAGGGGGCCTGTAACGGTGAGGACACGGCTGCGGTCCGCCTGGGCCTGCAGGTGGCCGCGAAGGTGGTCAAGGGCCTGGTCCCATGAGATCGGAGCGTAGCGGCCGGTCCCGCGGGGTCCTTGTCGGAGCAGAGGGCCGGAGACCCGGTCGGGGTGGTAGAGGACCTGGAGGCCGGCCTCGGAGCGGAGGCTGTGGCCGCCGAGGTTGGTTGGGTACTGGGGGTTGCCCTGGACTTTCTTGGCTCTGCCTTCCATGACTCGGACGACGATACCTTCGGTTTCGGGGCATTGTCTGGACAGGGTGGCGTACCAGTTGTCTCTGCCGGTAACCAGGTCTTCGGGCAGCTGAACGGGGCTCTGGGAGACGAATTCGCGCTCGTCAAAGAAGTTGCACGCCACCGCCCCCAGCGTGGAGAAGCTGGCCAGCCTCAGGAAGTCCCTTCTGCTAATCTTCATTCTTGGGCTGTTCCTAGTAGTGGCATGTGGTGCAATCTGTGATATCGGGGTTGTCGGTCAAGACCTCGTTGTCCCTGTGACAGTCAACGCAGTCGCCCATTTTGAGGCTTCGGACCTGCTCCACTTCCACCATGTCCCGCACGTCGCCGTGGCAGGTGGCGCAGGCGGCCTCCAATTCCAAGCCCTGCACTTCGGTCAGAAAGCGCACGTGGGGCTCGTGGGAGAATTGGACGTGGTCGGGTAAACGGTGTACTCGCTTCCAGTCTATAGGTTGATTGTTGTTGTAGTGCTCGATGACCTTGGCCACTTCCGGAGGGGCGTTCTCTCCCTGGACGGTGGCGTGGCAGAGGAGACAGCCTTCCACGGGCAGGATGGTGGCGGCGTCTCCCTTGGTGACGTTACGGTGGCAGAAGGCGCAGTTGATGCCCTCTATGTCCACGTGGGCAGTGTGGGGGAAGGCTATGGGCTGCTCCGGCGGTCCGGGGAACCCGAAGACCTGGATGGGTGTGGAGAACCAGGCGCGAAGGAGGAAGACGGCCACCAGGATGAGGACGGCAGTGGTTAGGAGTCCACCCAGGGCGATGGGGATGATGAGCATCCTGGGGGTGATGTACTTGGGGATCATCGGCTGCCCCAAACCATCGAAAGAGGCGGGCCTGCGTTTCTCTCTAAGACCAGACGCTCCATGCTAGATCCAGAACCGGTCATAGATTGCCTCAAGGACGTAGGCCAGGTTAACGGCCAGAGAGAGCACTGTAAGGGCGAAGGCCAAGATTACGAGGGCGGCCACAGTGAGGGAGAAGCGAAGAAGCCCCGCGCTTCTGGGCAGGTGGCCGGTGGATATGAGGGAGGGAATGATGGCGTGGGCGGTGAGCATGGTCACGGCAAAAGTTGCTATCAGCAGGAGATAGAACCAGAGATTGTGAAGCAATAGGCCAAGCTCTCTCCATTCAAGAGAGCCGATGGCTATGGGATCCGGGAGCATTGCACCGCCTACTTACTCACCTATAAAAGTCCCGTTCAGGCCCCTTTGAGGGCACGTGAAAACTATCACACAAGCTTTCGGGGTGTCAAGGGTAATCAGGCCTGAGCAAGGCTGGGAGAGGGGTTGGGTTGAGGGGTGTCGGGGGGCGTTTTGTGAAAGGCGGGAAGCACGTGGCGACCTAAGTGTTCCAGCTGCTCCCGGGCCTCGTTTGCGTCGCACATGGGGCGGGCGACGAACTTGCTGGCGCCGGCGTTGACGTAGTCCTGAATGAGCCCGGCGACGGTTTCTGGTGGGCCGAGAGCGGTGTAGCGTCGGAAGGGTACGTTGGGCCTGTGGGCGAAGACGTACTTGCGGGCAACCTCGGCGGCTCTTTGAGGATCTGATGTGATGTAGAAGCCCAGCATCGTCCCGATATGGTCTTCGTCAACTACGCGGTTGTTCTCCTCCGCGGTGTGGAAGATGAGCTTCCGGCCTTCGTCCACTTCGGCGGGGGTGGCCTGGGAGACAAGCCATCCATCGCCGAGGCGTCCGGTGCGCCGCTGGGCGTGTTTGCTTCTACCGCCTATCCAGATGGGGGGCGAGGGTTTTTGGATTGGCTTGGGGACTATTGATACGTCGTTGAGGGTGAAGAAGCGGCCGTGGTGGCTGACGCTTTCCTCCTCCCACAGGCGGCGGATCAGGTGGATTGCTTCGTCGGCCCTTTTGCCCCGTCCGGCTTTGTCGACGCCGCAGGCCTCGTATTCCACCGGGTCTTCCTGGCCGAGGCCGACGGCGGGTAGGAGTCGGCCTTTGGAGAGGTAGTCGAGGGTGGCGAGTTCCTTGGCGAGGAGGACGGGATTGCGTAGAGGGAGGGCGATGACGCTGGTGCCAAACTTGAGGGTGTCGGAGTAGGCGGCAATCATGGAGAGGGCGACGATGGGTTCTAGGGGGAAGCGACCGCCCACAACCCGGTCGCTGAGCCAGATGGAGTCGTAGCCGTGCTCCTCGCCGAGTTCAACGAGGTGGCGAAGGAGATCATGGCCGTCGGACTCCGATGGGAAGGGACCTGGGGCGAAGCCGATTCTGACTTTCAGGTGGTTTGACATGGCGAGGATGAGGTGGGTTATTGAGAGCGGTTCGCTAAAACAATGCCGAAACGAATGGGATTTGGGTAATTGTTTTTAAAAACAATTATGGGGTTATGTGGGGTTTTGTGCCTGCGAAAGGGGTTTTTGGAATTGTATTTGTTTTCTTGCGTATTTTGGCCCTTGGGTGAGGTTTTGTTGAGAGGGCATAACCAAATGGGGGACGCGTGTCATGGTGTGTGTTGTGGATTAGAGGGATGGTAGCAGGGTGAAGGGTTTTGTGGCA
>DAOUKX010000080.1:0-11169 GCA_034420855.1 Dehalococcoidia bacterium | reverse complement strand
AACGGTCATCCCAAACGTAGCAAAGCCCCACCCAAATCTCATTCCGAGCGCAGCCGAGGAATCTCGCCCCCAGCCACAACTTCCCCATTCCCGCGAAGGCAGGAATCCGCACCCGCTCATCCTGAGCCTGTCGAAAGATCGAGCGTACCCCCACGTCATCCCAACCGCAGCGAAGCTCTACCAAACTGTCATTCCATCGCAGCGAAGCGGAGTCGAGGAATCTCGCTGCCGGGAATCGCCAAAATTCCACCACGCCTCTTGTTCCTGCCTCCACAGCAACCCACACCCCTACCATGCAGGCCTCTCCCAAACCCCCTAATTAACCCATGCTGAAATCCAACTCCATCCAACTGGAAACCCACGACGCCATCGCTATAATCCGTCTCAAACTATCTCAACACGAACCACCCCAAAGTCCCACTCCCGCCGAGCAGTTATCCGATACCTGCCACTCCCTCAACAAAGATCCCACCATCCGCGCCATTATCCTCACCAACAGCGACACAAAATTCTGGCGCGAAAACCCCAACCCATTCCCCCAAAGCGCCCCCGACGAGGACCCCGAAGCAGCCCTCCAACGCCAACGGGTCGCTGACCATGTCGCCAACCTCAAAGTCCCCACCATCGCCGCCATCCATGGACGCGCCTGGAATCAGGGCCTTGAACTGGCCCTCGCCTGCGACCTCCGACTCGCCGCCGAAAACGCAACTCTTGGCTTCTCATCCCTCGCCGAAGATTTCATCCCCTGGGACGGCGGCACCCAACGACTCCCCCGCATCATCGGACGCGCCCACGCCCTAGACCTCCTTCTCACAGGATGCTCCCTCTCCACCAGCGAAGCCCTCGAAATCGGCCTTCTCAACGCCATTGCACCTGCCAAAGACCTGGAAAGCGCCGCCCTTAAGCTGGCCCGGACCATAGCCTCCGCCGCCCCCATCGCCGTACGCTACCTCAAAGAAGCCGTCCACAAGGGCCTCGATATGTCCCTATCCCAAGGCCTCAACCTGGAAGGCGACCTCAGCTTCATCCTCCAGACCACCCAAGACCGCCAACGCGGCATCAACTCCTTCCTAACCAAGACCAAACCCCACTTCACCGGCCAATGACCCCCACCCACAATTCCTCCCTCCCTTCCCCCTCTCCCCACATGTCATTCCGAGCGCAGCGAAGGGGAGTCGAGGAATCTCGCCGCTGGGAATCGCCAAACTTCCACCACACTCCTTGTTCCTGCGAAGACAGATTCTTCTTCCCTCCTCTCCCGTCTCGGGAGAGGATTGAGCCTGTCCTGAGCTTGTCGAAGGGGTGAGGGTGATTAGAGTGGCGATGGGGCTGATAAATGAGTCGGCAAAGGTCTCTAAGGCCTATAAACCATCTTTCGTACTGCGCCTACTCTCAAAAGGGACTGGCTTCTATGGATAAACGACTAGCAGTCAATCGCAACAACTGGAATGAGCGCACACCCATCCACGCGGCCTCAGCCTTCTACGACGTGGCAAGCTTCAAGAAGGGCCGCATCACCCTGAGCCACATCGAGCGCACCGAGATCGGCGACGTGTCTGGCAAGGATCTCCTGCACCTTCAATGCCATTTCGGAATGGACACAATGTCCTGGTCGCGCCTGGGTGCAATAGCCACCGGCGTTGACTTCTCCGACACTTCCATTGGCATCGCCCGCACCCTTAACGATGAAATCGGCGCCAGTGCCCGGTTCATCCTCTCCAACGTGTACGACCTGCCGGAAGTTCTTGACGAAGATTTCGATGTCGTCTTTACCTCCATAGGCGTCCTGAGCTGGCTCCCCGATCTCGACAGGTGGGCCTCCGTCATCCACCACTTCCTTCGACCCGGCGGGACCTTCTACATCCTCGAAAAACACCCCTTCATGGGCATGTTAAGGGAATCAGAAACGGGCGATATCCGCCCTGCGTCTAACTACTTTAGCCACGAGCAATTCTTTAAAGGCAACAGCCCCACCTACACCGATGGCGAACAAATCGCTAGTCCAATGTATGAGTGGCAGCACAGCCTCGGCGAGACAGTTACCTCTCTGGCCAGAGCCGGCCTCGCCATTCAATACCTCCACGAGTTCCCCATTTCCGCCTACCGCGTCTTCCCCTCCATGACTAGGCACGACGATGGCTGGTGGCGCTTCCCACAGCACAACGATTTATTACCCCAGCTCTTCTCAATCAAGGCCGTCAAGTGACACCCCCCTTCAAGGCCATCATCTACGAAAAACACGGCCCCGTCGCCCACGTCCGCCTCAACCGACCCCGCGTCCACAACGCATTCAACACCCAGATGCGCGACGACATCTACCAGGCCCTCGAAGCTTCCCGCGACGACCCCGACGTCCGCGCCATCCTCCTATCCGCCGAGGGCGATAACTTCTGCGCCGGCGCAGACCTCACCGAATTTGGCACCGCCCCCTCCATCGCAGCCGCCCGTGACGCCCGATGGAGCCGCGACCTGTGGGGCCTCTTCCTGGACCTCCCAATTCCCCTAATAGCCGCCATCCACGGACACTGCATCGGCTCCGGCCTCGAAACGGCCCTTCTCTGCGACCTCCGTATAGCCTCAACCGACGCCACATTCTCAATGCCCGAAGCCTACCTCGGCCTCATCCCCGCCGCCGGTGGCACCCAGACCCTTCCCCGTATCCTCGGCCCCTCCAAAGCCCTCCACCTCCTCCTCACAGGCCAACGCCTAGCCGCGAAACAAGCCCTCGACTACGGACTCATATCCCGACTGACGACCCAGGACCGACTGAAGCAACAATCGGAAGCTCTCGCCCACCGACTCGCATCCCTCGACCCACATGCCGTAAAAACCCTCAAGCAGTCCCTCAACCTCGGCGCCGACCTCCCCCTTCCCCAAGCCCTCCAACTCGAAACCTGCCTCGCCCTCAGGCTCGCCCACCACCGCAGCTCCCCTACAACATCTCCCTCGTAGGTGCGGTTCTCGAACTGCCCGTCCCCCTCAACCCACATGTCATTCCGAGCGCAGCGAAGCGGGGCCGAGGAATCTTGTTGCCAGCCAAACCCATCTCTCCCACACCCTCACTCCCCCTCTTGTTCCTGCGAAGGCAGGAACCCACTCTCTACCCACGTCAAACTCACCCCACCACCCGTGCCCCCCGTAGGCGCGGGTTTGAAACCCGCCCTCCCATACTCTTGTCCCTCCGAAGTCGGGCACTCATCCTTCGCGCACTCAGTTCATTCCAACCCATAGTCTCCTGGATGCAATCCTGAGTGCAGCTCCCCCCACATGTCATCCTGAGCGGTGCGAAGCGAAGTCGAAGGCTCTCGTTGCCTCCATGAAAATTCCCCCCTTAATGCACACAGACTGAACTCCCCCAAAGGAATATAATAGAAATCCCGCAATACCCCCGCACAGGAGAAAAAGAATGCCCACCGCCCGCGGACCTTTCACCGTCGAAATCAAGCCCGACCCGCCCTATCTGGATGAAGACGGCATCAAACTAAACCGCAATCTGGTGACCAAGGAATACTCCGGCGACGTGATCGGCTCCGCAGAAGCGCAGATGCTCGCCGCCTACACCGGTACCCCCGGCTCTGCAGGCTACGTGGCCATAGAGCGCTTCACCGGCACCGTCCACGGCAAGTCTGGGTCCTTCGTCCTGCAACACAGCGGCCTAATGAACAAAGGCGAGGGACAGCTCACCGTCACCATCGTCCCCGACTCCGGCACTGGCGCACTAACCGGCATCTCCGGCGCCCTGGAAATCCATATCGAAGACGGCAAGCACTTCTACACCCTCAACTACAGCTTCGACTAGCAGCCGCCTCCCAAATGGTCTACAGTCCCTCCCCCTGACCGATCAATCCGCCGCCGTTCACCTCGTCTGGCATCTCCACTATGTGGTTTTTTCACGCCTCAATAGTGGATCCCCCCAACCTTGTAGTCTGTATAATATCTGTTGTGTAGTATATACTAACTCGCCATTCTGTATGCCCTAACTATCTGATGGATTCTCTACATCGACAGATCCTTCGTGCAACTTTCAACTAAATCCCTTGCCGTAGCCAGCGCCCGCCGTCCATGGCGGGTAATCGGCCTCTGGGTCTTGATAATCGCCGCCGCCGTAACGGCCCAGTTCTTCTGGTTTGAGGAGGCTCTGACTCAGGAACTGCGTTACTCCTCCAATCCGGATTCCCAAGTCGGCCAGGACCTCTTGGTCGAGCGCCTCAGTGGCTCCACCCTCCGTAATGAGGTCGTCATCGTTCGCTCCCGGCAATACACCGTGGGCGACCCCCGGTTTGAGGAGCGTGTGTCATCCCTTTCAGAGTCCATTGCGGAACTGGGCCCTCCCTCAATCGGTCCTGTTCTCTCTTACTACAACACTGGCAGCGACCTCTTTGTCTCTCCGGATCGCCACTCCACCCTTATCCAATTCCAACTGGCAGGCAGCATAGATGACACTACCGGGGAGATTGCGCCGGTTTATGACTATGTCGTAGAAACCAGCGGTGACGGTGGCTTTCAACATCTTATGCTCGGCGAATCCAGTTTCAATCATGAGACCAGCGAACTCGCAGCCCAGGAGATTCAACGCGGTGAAAGCTTCGGAATACCCGCCGCCCTCATCATCCTGCTCGTTCTATTCGGAGGTATCGTTGCAGCCCTGCTCCCCATCGGACTGGCCATCGCCGGAATAATCGTTGCCCTCGGAGCAGTGGCGGTCATCGGCCAAGTCGACCAACTCGTCGAGACCATTCTCCTGACCCTGACGATGATTGGACTCGCTGTAGGCATCGATTACTCCCTCATCGTCGTCTCCCGGTTCCGAGAGGAGCTGTCCCGCGGAAAAGACAAAATCGCCGCCATCGCAACCACGGGAGACACGGCGAACCGCACAGTGTTCTTCAGTGGCATGACCGTCGTCCTAGCCCTCATTGGCATGCTGCTGGTCCCTCTCAACATCTTCCGGTCCGTCGGCCTTGGCCCTATTATCGTAGTTCTCATAGCTGTAATGGCCGCCCTCACGCTTCTGCCCGCCGTCTTGTCCATACTCGGCCATCGCGTCAACTCCCTTCGCATCCCAATAATCGGCCGCAGGCTTAACCGCTCCGCCGCCGAGGCCGAGCGTAGCGCCGGGGGGTTCTGGGGGTTCCTGACGAGAATCGTCATGCGCCACCCCATCCCAAGCCTCATCCTTGCCGGAGGTCTGCTCGTAGCCGCTGCAATTCCCGCCCTGAACTTGGATGTCGGATTCAACGGCTTCAGTTCGCTCCCGGACAACCTCCAGAGCAGGCAGGCCTTCGACATCCTTGAAACCGACTTCTCAGGCGGAACGGGCGCAGTCACTCCCACCAAGATTGTAATCGATGGTGACGTAAACGACCCTGCCGTAACCAATGCTGTACAACGGCTATCACTCACCCTGCAAGACGCCCCGGGCTTTGTCGGCCCTTCCTTTACTTCGAACGAGGCGGGCAACCTGGGAGTCCTCACCGTCCAATCATCAGGCGACGCCTATACCGACGAGTCCGTGGAGCGCATCGACCTGCTCCGAAACACGTACATCCCTGAAGCCTTCGCAGACGTTGACGCTCAGGTCTACGTCACCGGAGAAAGCGCCTCTAGTGGAGATTTCTTCAGCATGGTGGGCAGCGTGACCCCTTGGGTATTCGCCTTCGTTCTGGGAATGAGCTTCATCCTGCTGACCATAGCCTTCCGCTCCATCGTCGTTCCCATCAAAGCGATTTTTCTGAACCTCTTATCGGTGGGAGCTTCCTATGGCGCCATCGTCCTCGTTTTTGTCCACGGCTGGGGCGAGCCGCTGGGCTTTCAGCAATCCGACATCGTGGAGGCATGGCTGCCCCTCTTTCTCTTCTGCATCCTCTTTGGACTCTCGATGGACTACCACGTATTTCTTCTAAGCCGCGTTCGTGAGCGGTTCGGCATCACGGGCGACAACACTGAGGCCGTCGCTTATGGTCTCCGATCCACCGCAGGACTCATCACTGGCGCGGCACTTATAATGGTTGCCGTATTCAGCGGTTTCGCCACCGGCCAGTTTGTTTCTACCCAGCAAATGGGGTTCGGCCTCGCCTTTGCCATATTCATCGACGCTACTATCGTCCGCTCGGTTCTGGTCCCCTCAACCATGAAACTGCTCGGCGACAGAAACTGGTATTTCCCCCGCTTTCTTGAGTGGATGCCCCGTATCGGAATAGAAAGCGCAGCCCAACCCGAGAAACCCACGCCTCCAGCCAGCGCTCCCTGATCCTCGACTCCTCTGCCTCTCCTCACAGCCCGGGATCAACCGTCTCTAGATTGCATGCTCGGAAATTTCTTGTTATCTTCCGTCGCTGGCCCGGAATCTCAAGTCAAAGAACACCCATGCCAAAACACGACTGAATCTTCGTCGACGAATCCGGCGACCCAGGGTTCAAGCTGGACGAAACATCGGGAAGTCTACTCAGCAGCACCTACTACATCGTCGCCGCCTTGCATCTAACCGATGACGCCTTTAGGCACCTGAATCAACACGTAGCAGCCCTCAGGTTCTACACTGGATTCACAAAGGAATTGAAAATTCCGCCGGGAAATCTAAAATTTCCCAAGCCGTTGGAACCGATCCGCGCCCTTGCCCAAGAAGGCGCGGGCATCTGGGCTAGCGTAGTCTACGTGGACAAGCTCAGGTACACAGGCCCTTACCTTAAGCAGGTGGAAAGACTTGCAAGCTCATTGAGATTCAGAAACTTCATCCTACGGCTCCTCCTGGAGCGCCATTGCCAAAACTACCCCATTCAATCCCGGTAATACGACCTGGTTCTTGACCGTGTAGACCTGACTAGGAAGCAAGCCGATAACCTGTGGCATTACCTTTATGGCAACCTCGCGATTCCAAATCCGTCGCACATAACCCACGCTTCATCGATCTATGTAGAAGGCCTGCAAGTTGTCCACCACATAGCCGAAGGCTTCAAAGAAGCGCTGAGAAGGGAAAACATGCCACCCAAACTCACCTTTGTGAATCCCAGAGACCTGACGCATAGTCAGGAAGTCTAAACAGATAAGAAATTGGCCAGCGCCGGCCTCCTTGTTTCGGGAGACCCGCCTGGCCATGCTATGGCACCCCACTAGGGGATGTACCTCTATCTTCCCGTTCCCGGTTGCCCCTGTCAATTATCCCGACCCCATCCGCCGATGTCCTCTGGCAACTCCATTTCAAACCGCTATAATACCCCCGTCCAACGCCATGAACATCCTCGAATTCCTCACCATCGCTGCCGCCATCGTCCCTGACCGGGCGGCCATCATCTTCGAAGGCCGACGCATCACCTTTGAGCGACTGCAGCGTCAAGTCAATCGCCTCGCCAACGCCCTCTCCAAGCTCGGCCTGCAACCTGGACAACGCGTCGCCTACATGGACGTCAATACCCCCGAACTCATCCAGACCTACCTTGCCTGCGCCCAACTCGACGCCATATTCGTCCCCCTCAACTACCGCGCCCGTGCCCAGGAAATCTCCCACATGCTGCATACATCCCAGCCCACCCTCCTCTTCCCAGGCTCTAGATACCAGGACCTCATCGCCTCCGTCTCCCACGACGCTCCATCCATCCAACACGTCATAGCCCTCGAACAACGCCCCACCGAAGATTGGCTCTTCTTCGACGACATCATCTCTGCCGCATCAGACGACGAACTTCACTTCCCCGCATCCACCGACTCCGACACAACCCTCCTCCTCTTCACCTCTGGAACCACCGGCGCCCCCAAGGCAGTCAAGCTCACCCACGACAGCTTCAGCTCCTATACGCTTTCCAGCGTCCCCCCCGCAGACCCGGAGGTCGAAGAGCGCAACCTCCTCTCCCTCCCCATGTACCACGTCGCCGGAATCCAGTCCGCCCTGGCCGCCATCTATGGCGGACGCACCCTCCTCCTTGCCCGCCAATTCGAGGCCGAGCAGTGGATGGGTCTTGTCCAGCGCGAAAAGGCTCACCGCGCCGGAATGGTCCCCACCATGCTCAAACAGGTCCTCGACCACCCACAATTCCCCGACTACGACCTGTCCAGCCTCCGCATCATCAGCTACGGCGCCGCCCCCATGCCCCTGGAGGTCATCCGCAGAGCCATCGAATCCCTTCCCCACACCCACTTCATCAACGCCTTCGGGCAGACCGAGACCGCCTCCACAATCACCATGCTATCCCCCGAAGACCACCTCATCGAGGGATCCGCCAAGGAGGTCGAAAAACGCCTCCGCCGCCTCACATCCGTCGGCAAAGCCTTGGACGACGTGGATATCGCCATCCTGGACGACGACGGTTCCCCCCTGCCTCAGGGACACGAGGGCGAAGTCGCAGCCCGCGGCCCCCGCCTCATGTCCGGCTACTGGAACGACGACCACGCCACCGGCGCCGCTTTCCATAAGAATTGGCTCCTCACCGGCGACCGTGGCTACCTAGATGAGGACGGCTACCTCTTTCTAACAGGCCGCTCCAGGGACTTCATCAAACGTGGTGGCGAAATGGTCTCCCCCCAGGAAGTCGAAGACACCCTTCTCTCCCATCCCTCTGTCCAGGAAGCCGCCGTCATCGGCGTCTCCGACGCCCAATGGGGAGAACGTGTCCGCGCCCTGGTCGTACCCAAACCGGGCGCGACCCCAACCCCGGAAGACCTCATCCGGCACTGCCATGACCGACTCGCCAGCTTCAAACGACCGGAGTCCGTCATCTTCATAGCGGAAATCCCCAAGAACCACATGGGCAAAGTCCTCAAGCGCGTCCTCCGCGACAAGTACGGCTCCCCCATCAACGCCAACGACGAATAATTACTCCCATCCCTCTTCCCTCCTCTCCCGTCCTGAGAGAGGATTGAGGTGAGGCCCATCCCTCTCCCATATCCCCCGCAGGCCCTAACCCACTCCGGGCAATAGTCATCATCTCGCCTTCAACGCCCCATATCCGCGAAATTTCCCGTTGACATGACTGGGCGTCCTGTCTAAACTCACAAACCGCAATCACTGGCCACGTTAGGAGCTTTTCTGTAGTGACCGTCACCGACATACTCGCCGATTCCCCCTCCACGTCCACCGCTCCCTCAGCTCTACTCACCCCTCCTAAGCCCACCAAGTCCCTCATCATCCTTCTCGCCGGCGTCCCGGGCACGGGCAAGACCACCCTCGGCAACGCCCTACTCGGCAATCTAGGCCTCACCCACCATATCAGCACCGGCTTTCTCCGAGCTGCCATAGACCCCTACCTCCCTCCCCGCCAGTCCCGCCTGCTCCGCCGCCACGCCTTCGACGCCTACGAACTCCTCGACCCCGCTATCCTCCATCCCCACGACTATGTCATCCAGGGCACCATGGCCCAGACCGATCTGCTCCGTCCCGTCATCTCCACCTGCCTCGCTCGCGCCCGTCGCGAAGGAATTGGCCTCATTATGGAAGGCAGCCACTTCATCCCCGGCATCATCGACCCTGAAGAATTCGGCGCGGACCTGCTCTGCGTCCTCGACGTACCCAATAGGGACGAACTCAAAGCCCGCGCCCTCAGTCCCAACCACCAAAACCGCCACTTCTCCTCGTGGGACCTAGAGCGTCTGATAATCCTGCAAGATCAACTCCTTGCCATGGCCCGCCGCCACGACCATCCCATCGTCCCCAACGTCGACCTCTCCCTCGCCGTCAAAGAAGTAACCGACCTCGCCCTGAACAACCCCGGCCAAGCCTGACGGCAACCACCGACACGTCTAGTCAATTCCCACTGGACAGACCCTGGTGAAGTGTGTAGTCATTTATGCGAAACGCAAGGTCGGAAGATATGATTCATGATTGAGATAGGCAAAACCCGCGAAGGTATATTCCTGATTGTTTTCCTTCTCCAGTTCCTCACCTTCTCTGGTTTCCTGGCCTGCCACGAAGTGACAGCCGTTCCCACGGATGCTATAACTACAATGCTGGCGATATTATTGGGAATGGCCCCATTGTCATTCCTGAGTGCAACGAACGCCATCGTTGCGGTGGAAGGAGGCGAGGAAAAGGGCAGGACAGATGGGTGGCACGAGTGTCATGCCTGGAACCAGCGCCGCCTTGAAGCCGAAAAGAAAGGCCGTCCCTTCACCGAACCCCCGCCTTCCTTCAACAACCACCGCAATGTGAATAGCGAGTCATAGGACAAGAGATTGGAGTAGAGAGAACCATCCTGTGCGACGCACAAACCGGTCGCACATTGCTGACCGGAGAAATTCTTAACACAACAGGTAGAATCAATAATGGGAAACCCCGTAGTACACTTTGAAATCGCCGGCCCGGACGGGCCTGCCTTGCGGCAATTCTACCGCGACTTGTTCGGTTGGAAGATTGACGAGCTGGGCCCCTATATGAACAACTATGCCTTGGTCGAGGCAAACGAGGGCGGTATAGGCGGCGGTCTGTTTCCTACCACAGAGGGTATGCCCTGCAACTACGTCACCTTCTACGTGCAGGTTGACGACCTTCAAACATCGCTGGACAAGCTGGCCGATATGGGTGGCAACTTCATCATGCAGCCCACGGAGATCGCCCCTGGCATGGGTTCAATTGCCATGTTCATAGACCCTGGTGGCAACACCATCGGGCTGTATTCACTGCCTGCGGAACGGGACGGTCAGACGCCGCCCAAGGGCAACGCTCCGCCGGTGGTCCACTTCGAGGTTGGGTCTGCCGACGCAGCGGCCCTCGCAGAGTTCTACTCAGGAATGTTCAACTGGCAAATCCAACATCTCCCGGATGCCAACTACCGCCTTGTCCATCAGGAATCCGGGGGAATCGGCGGCGGTATCTTCCAGCACTCAAAAGACATGCCGCCCAATCATCCTTCTGTCGCTGTTATGGTAGACGACTTGCAAGAGTATTTCGACAAGGCGGTAAGCCTGGGTGGCAAGGCCCTAATGCCCCCCGCAGAGCTTCCAGGTGGATTCGGCAAGATTGCCATTTTCTACGACATAGCCGGTAATCGCATCACCCTCTTCAAGTCGCCTGAGTAGCGCCCAAAGTTACCAGGGCCTCCTGAGAAACCCGCCCTCCGAATCAATCGCCTGCCCCGTAATCCATCCGGCATCGTCAGTGCAAAGCCAAGCTACCAACCGCGCTGCGTCCTCCGGCCGTCCCCAACGCCCAAACGGCATCTTACCTAAAATCCGCTCATAAAC
>DAOUKX010000079.1:0-24449 GCA_034420855.1 Dehalococcoidia bacterium | reverse complement strand
GGCAAGATGGCCCCATATCTCACGCCGAGGCACGATTTAAAGACCCAACTTCTCCGAAAACGCCTGCAATCAACTCAACATCAACCCAACGACCGGTTGTTCAGAGGTTCCCTTAGTCTTTCATCGCAATTGTTCCACTGGTACGAAGTTGTAGGGGAAGGTCACGTTCCACTGTACGCGGCTGATGGCGACCACGTGATATGCCTTGGGTTAACGCAAGGACTCCAGCGCGTTGTGTCCGGCCCCGCCTACCAGACCGGCGTGAGAGGTGGTTTATAGGGGGGAACGGAAGGGACCCTGCCGGATGCGGAGCTGGTCCAAAGGGAGCATCCCGGAGATAATGTAGACCTTGGTCGCCTCCAGCGCCTCCCGGGGGCCCATAGCGAGTAGGACTGAGGGCATGGGGCGCACAGGGAGCGTCTTGGCGCTCCCCGGCGGCCCATTCATCATCAGGCTGTGAATTCCTGCGGCGGTCACCTCCATGGTCCGCTTGGTGTTCTCCTGCCTCCGAACGTGGAATATTTCCGGCCCCACATAGGAGGTGGAGTCCTTTGCCAGCAGCAGGTTGTCGGCAGGACAGGGTTCGATTGCAGACTCTCCGCGCAGGAGGGAGACAAGCTCACCCAGGGAAGAAACGGGCATGGCGATTATCCTCTCCATCAGCGCTCCTTCCCTGGCATTTTCCTCGGGCAGGAACACCTGGACAAACCCCGCGTCCTTGGCCATGGCCACAATCGGCAGGATGCCCTTGGTGTGGCGAGTGCTGCTGTCCAGGAAAAGGTAGCCCAGGTACATGAGGTTCTTTGCCTGCTCATCCAGTTGGCTCGAACTGGCGAGAGTGTCAAAGGGGATGGGCAGGTCGTAGGACGGGCTTTCCTTCTTCATGTCGGCTAGCGCAAGATTGAAAGTCATTCGACGCATGGGGAACTCGCAGCCGGAATTACGAATGACGGCGCGAACCCGCTCCCGTGCTTCCTGCATCGCCACATCCGGAAGGCCGACGATTTTGAAACGAGTCAGGCGGGGGAGATATCCACCTCCACCTCGATAATAGCCCCTTCCAGCCCGACGATGGCGTAGCTGTTGACCCTAGTCAGCATTCTTTTCTCCCTGGGCTCCGGTCGACTCTTGACTTCTACCTGCAACGACGTATAACGCGCCCCTTTGTTCAGCAAATTTTGGCCGCCCTGCTTTCCTCACAGAACAGTATAGTCAATGCTGCCAACAGATAGAACGGACTATTGGTATCAATGTTTGTGTTCATTTTCTTAGGCCCACGCCACCTGAAACACCCTCTGACCGGTAAACCCGGTCTGCAGAACTTGAAAGAGGTGCCCGGCTTGGTATTCTGCGAAGGACTCGTGACTCCTGAAGAAGAAACGTACTGCATCGAACGCATCGACAACGTCGACTGTCCCTAACCTTCCGCACGGCCCTCAATCGGGACGGTCCCAACGATTGAGCGTTGCAAGACTTCGGCCTGTTCACACTATTGGAGTCTAATGTGATATTATAGGAGGGATGGAACTAACAGAAGGCCAGTACGAACGAATAGCCCCGCTATTGCCCGTGCAGAGGGGTAATGTGAAGATCTCAAACCTGCAGGTGCTCAATGCCATCCTGTACGTCAATGAACATGGTTGCAAGTGGCGTGGTTTGCCTCCCAGGTTTGGCCGATGGCACACCATCTACACCCGCATGAACCGATGGGCGAAGAACGGGGTACTCGACAGGATATTCGAGCAGTTGCAACGAGAGCAGATAGTGCGCATCAAGGTAGAGGCAGTCTCCATGGACAGCACCATTGTGAAGGTGCATCCCGACAACGCGGGAGCGTTAAAGGAAACGGACCTCAGTCCATCGGCAAGTCCCGAGGGGGATGGACCACCAAGATTCATATGGTTGCCGCGAATGCTGGGACAGCCATGACCTTCTCCCTCTCTCCTGGACAGGCCCACGACGCGCCTGAGGGGCGTAAGCTGCTCAACCGCCTTGGACCACAGCAGGAGAATGCGGCTGTGGTCATGGATCGCGCATACCAGGGCGACGAGACACGCCAGCTTACATTGGAGTTGGGATTCATCCCCATGGTTCCGCCGCTCACATCACGGATACGCCCATGGGAGTATGACAGAGAACTCTACAAGCGGCGCAACGAAGTCGAGCGGCTCTTCCGTCGGTCGAAGGGATTCCGTCGCAACGTCTCTCGCCTCGACAAGCTCGATGTCCTCTTCCTGGGTTTCATCCTGCTAGCCCTAATATTCGAGGCCCTGCGTTAGTGTGAACAAGATTTAGACGCGAGCTAGCGGCACAGGGTAGCCCGCCAATGCCTACAGGGTGTTGACGAACTCCTGGCCGCCCTTCATCACCAGCTTGATCCGCTCCTTCTCCAGCAAACAAGTGATGTCCGAGAGGGGATCGCCGTCCACCACCATCAGGTCCGACAGCTTCCCCTTCGCGACGGTGCCCAACTCATCCGCCTGCCCCAGGCAATCGGCGGCGTTGCTCGTGGCGGAAACGAGTGCCTGCGTGGGCGTCATCCCTGCCTCCTCAACCATGCACTTCAGCTCGCCCGCGTTGTTGGGGTGCCCCCACCCGCCGGCGTCAGTGCCCGCCACCACTTTGATCCCCGCGGCCAATGCCTGTTGGATGCTGTCAAGATGGTCGGCGTGGAGTTTCCGCGCCCGCTCCTTCACGTGGTCCTGCACGTTCTCCCGGTGGTAAACGTAGACCAGCAGGGTGGGCACGTAGAAAGTCCCCTTCTCGGCCATCATCGGAATCAGGTCCGGATCTTCGTTCAGATACGTCCCGTGCTCGATGCTGTCGACTCCCACCTCCAGAGCCAGCCGAAGGCCGGAGCCTCCAAGGGCGTGGCACATGACCCGCCGACCCAGGTCGTGGGACTCATCCACCAGCGCCTGCAACTCCTCGCGGGTGAATTCCCTGTCGAGGGGGCCGTGACCCTCTCGCGAGCTCGCCCCGCCGGTGGAGGCGCACTTGATGACTGTCGCTCCCAAACTGCAAAGCTCTCGAACCTTAGCGCGGATGGCGTCTGGCCCGTCCGCAACCCCAGATGGCAGGTTAAGGTTCACCGGCGGAGGACAGCAGTGCCCGGAGGGGCTGCGAACGTCGGATAGGCCGCCTGTGGGGGAGATAAGCGAAACGCTGAGGGTAAGCCGCGGACCGGGAATCAGCGCTTCCTCAACCGCCAGCCGGAAGCCCTGGTCCAGACCTCCGGCGTCGCGGACGGAGGTGTATCCCATCTCCAGCGTGTCCTGGAGCACCTGGGCCGTGCGCAGGTGCCGTAGACTGGCCGGAGCGTCGAGCTCCCACCGGTCCATCAGGCCATAACCCGTGTGTCCCAGGTGGTCGTGGCAGTCGATGAGGCCGGGCAGCAGCGTCATGCCCGAAAGGTCAACCACCGACGCCCTTTCAGGGTACGCCACAGCGCCCGACGCGCCCACGTCGACGATTCGCTCGCCGTCGACAACGACGGTTGCATCGGGGATGGGGTCGCCTCCCGTTCCGTCGATGAGAGTTGCACCCTTGAGAACCTTCATGGCCCGCCTCCCGGGAAGACTAGGCCCAACTTATTCCCACACCTGCCCTCTGTCAAGGACGAAATGCCTCTGCCCTTCCTACCGCCCCCAAACTTGGGGTATAATCCCTCTTTAATCCACGCCAAAGGGGAGTCCTGCCGTGCGCGTACTGTTTCTGGAAGACGTCATCAACGTGGCCAACGCCGGAGAGATCAAGGAAGTCAAAAACGGCTTCGCCCGCAACTACTTGCTGCCCAAGAACCTGGCCACCATCGCCACGCCGGAGCAGATGAAGCGCATCGCCAAACTGCAGAAGACGGCTGAGGAGAAGCGCATCCGCGAAACGGGCGACAAGCAGGCCCTCGCCCGCGTCCTGGAAGGCACCACCCTCGAGATCCCCGGCAAAGTCGGCCCCACCGGCCGCTTCTACGGAGCCATCTCCGTCACCCGCATCCTCGAGGAGCTGGAGGGGGCCACCGGACAGCAGGTCGCCCGACGCATGGTCGAACTGAGCGAGCCCATCCGCGAGCCCGGCGAATACAACATCAACCTGCGTCTCCACCAGAACGTGTCGGCGGAGATTACCGTCGTCGCACAGGCGGAAGGACAGGAAGACTACGAGGCCGACGACGAGTCGGAAGCAGCGGCCCAGGCCTTCGACGATTCCGAAGAGGAATAGGGTCGGGAAATAACCCCGCCCTTGTTCCCACACCTGCCCCGAACGGGGCAAAGCGAACAAGGTACGCATTGGGGGCAGGTCTTAAGCCTGCCCCTTCTTTCTTGAGGAGGTTTAACGTCCTGTGTATGAAGAGAGGCTCTTGCCCCACGACATAGAGGCCGAAGAGGCCGTAATCGGCTCCCTGCTAATCGACAGCGAGGCCATCCTGAAGGTGGCCAGTCGCCTGACCCCCCAGGACTTCTACCGGGACAGGAACTCCTACTGCTACGAAGCCTGCGTAGCCCTCTTCGAGCGGCGGGAGGCCATCAACCAGGTCACCGTCACCAACGAACTCAACCTGCGGGAGCGTCTGGAGATGGTCGGCGGCGCCGCCTATCTCAGCCATCTGGTCTCCAGCGTTCCCACCTCCACCCACATCGTCTATTTCGCCGACCTCGTCGGGCGCGCCGCCACCATGCGGCGGATGATAGGCGCCGCCTCGGAAATCGCCGCCATCGGCTACAGGGGTACCGACGACGAAGAGGCCGCCCTCAGCATGGCGGAGAACCTCCTGTTCAACCTGCGCACCGGACGCTCCACCCGCGAGTTTGTCCCCATCCGCGAAGTTCTCGACCAGTTCTTGGAAGACCGCACCGCCTTTGCCGAGCCTCTCGCCGACGCCAGCGCCGTCATCATGAGCGGCTTCTCTACCCTTGACGACCTGCTCGGCGGCCTCCAGCCCTCGGACCTGGTCATCCTCGCCGCCCGCCCCAGTGTAGGCAAGAGCACTCTGGCCGTCAACGTGGCCGTCAACGCCGCGCGGAACGGCGCCAGCGTCGGCATCTTCAGCCTGGAGATGAGCCGGGAGCAGCTCGCCATGCGCATCCTGGCTAGCGAGGCCCAGGTGGACTCCCACCGACTCCGACTCTGGCTCCACCCCGGCCTGGACCTCTCCGCCGCCGAGGAGCAGCGCATCATCGACGCCGTGGGTTCCCTTTCGGAACTATCCCTCTATATCGACGACACGCCCCTCCAGGGCATCGTGGAAATGCGTAGCAAGGCGCGCCGTCTCCACCTGGAGCGCAACCTGGACATGCTGGTGGTGGACTACATGCAGCTCATCGAAGGCGGACGGCGGCTAGGCAACCGCGTCCAGGAGATTAGCGAAATCTCCCGGTCCCTCAAGGGCCTCGCCCGAGACCTGAACATCCCCGTCCTCACCGTGTCCCAGCTAAGCCGTGCCGTCGAGATGCGGCCCTCCCACCGTCCCCAGCTTTCCGACCTCCGTGAGAGCGGCAGCATCGAGCAGGACGCGGACGTGGTCATGTTCATCTACCGCGAAGACCTGTACACCACGGAAGAGGAGTGGCTCAACCGCTTTCCCGAAGGGCCGGAGTACCCCCGCAACGTGGCGGAGATAATCGTCGCCAAACACCGCCACGGCCCCATAGGCAACATCAAGCTCCTCTTCCACAACAGGCATGTGCGCTTCGAACCAGCGCCGCTGGATAGGGAGTTCGCCACTCCATGACCCCCAAGTCTCTCCCCTCCACCACCACTTTCACGCCGGTGCCAGACCCCCTCCTCGGCGACGTTCTCAAGGGCATCGACAGCCTGGCGGAGCTGAAGTGCATCCTCCGCGCCCTCTGGCACATCCACCGGAAGAAGGGCACCCTCCGCTGCGTCACCCTTGTGGAGTTGAGGGATGATCCCGTGCTTCGCAGCGCGTTGAACCGGGAAGAAATCGAGGGCGCCATGAAGGGAGCGGCTAGCCTGAGTATTTTCGCAAGGGCGCCAATTAACACCGGCAAGAGCAGAACTGACCTCTTCGTGCTCAACCAGGAGTCCCACCGCGCAGCTCTCCGGAGGGCGATGGCCGGCGAGATTGCCCTCCCCCACGCCGACGAGCTAGAAGCGGTGGCTCCACCAGGGAGAAAAAAACGCCCCAATGTCTTTGACCTGTACGAGCAGGAAATTGGCATAATTACACCCGTCGTCGCCGACGAGTTGAAGGCGGCGGAGACAGAGTATCCGAAAGAATGGATTGAGACCGCCGTCAGAGAAGCGGCCCTCAGCGGCAGGAGAAGCTGGCCCTACGTGAGGGCAATCCTCCGACGGTGGAATAAAGAAGGCAAGTCTGATGGAAAGTTTGGGAGACATTCTAAAGCGCGTGACCCAAGACGCTACATCGAGGAATATGAACGGAGACGGGGCATCCCGTCTGGAAGCTGAGGAGCCGGAAGACCGCTGCCCCATTTGCGGCGGTCTGGGCTGGGTTGAGCGCAGGGTCCCTCTGGGGCATCCCGATTTCGGCGAGCTTTTTCCTTGCCGGTGCAGAGTGGCATCCGCGGACCGGGACCGGATGCAGCGGCTTCAAAATTACAGCGGACTTACCCAAGGCATGCTCGACCGCATGTCCTTCGAGACCTTCAACGTAAGGCGACACGACATTAACAGCGAGGGCCAGGGCTACCTGCAAAGGGCCTACCTGGCAGCAACCACCTTCGCCGCACGTCCAGAGGGATGGCTGCTCATCACCGGCGAACACGGCACCGGCAAGACCCACCTGGCCGTTGCCGTAGTGGGGCGTTGCATCACAAACGGCCTCCCCGCCCTCTTCACCTTCGTTCCAGACCTGCTGGACCACCTGAGGGCCGCTTTCAGCCCCAACAGTCCGGTGCAGTACGACCAGCTATTCGAGCAGGTGAAGTCAACGCCCCTCCTGATTCTGGACGACCTGGGGGCGGAAACCAGCACCCCCTGGGCCAAGGAAAAGCTCTACCAACTGGTCGTGCACCGTCACAACTCCCGCTTGCCCACGATGATAACCACCTATTTGGAAATAGACGAGATAGAGGCCGCCCATCCACGCCTCTCCTCCCGGCTCATGGATACTTTCGTCAACTGGGTCCCGATAGGTATACCCGACTACCGGGATAACCGCCGCGACCATAACAATTCCCGCCGCCGGGGAATCTAGTCTTCGTCAGTGGACTGCATCTTCTGCCAGATAATCGCCGGCGAAGCCGAAGCCACCTTCTACCGCCGGGAGGACGATTTCATCGTCATCAAGAACAAGCTGACCTGGGTCCCCGTGATGCTGCTGGCTATCCCTACCACCCACCTCACCCAACAGGAGCTATGGCAGTCGCCCGTCCTGCCCAGGATTGGCGAGGCGCTGTCGGAATTGGGCGAGAAAATGACTCCTGGCGGCTTCCGCGTCCTCTCCAACTTCGGCCCCGACGCCATGCAGAGCCAGATGCACGGCCACGTCCACCTCATCGGCGGCCTCCACCTCGGCCCCTACGCCTAATCCGCCACCTGATTCTCTTCCACCAGCCGCTCACCCTGAGCCTGTCGAAGGGCCCCTCTTACCCCTCCTCCCCCCAAGTGTCATTCCGAGCGCAGCGCAGCGGAGTCGAGGAATCTCGCTACCGGAAATCGCCAAACTTCCACCACGACTCCTGTTCTTGCGCTGGCAGGGACCCACGACGTGGCGTGGCAACGTTCATAGACTCGTCACCCCTGCGAAAGCAGGGGCCCACGGAGGGGCGGTGCCTGGCTGGCACCCCTACCCTTCCGCTCACCCTGAGCTTGTCGAAGGGATCGGGGTGCTCCCCACTTCCCTCCTCTCCCAGGACGGGAGAGGAGGGAAGTGGGGGTGACCGGGGTGGCGCGAAGGGAAAATCCCCAACGCCCAACACCACTACCCCCCAGACCTCTCTATCTGCCAATACCGCCGTCCCTCCGACGTAACTATGCGCCCGAAGTGCGCCCCCGTCGGAAAATGCCCGGCCGCCACCAGCATATTCTCCCTCTGTATCCGCTCCACCATCGCCAGTCGCGTCTCCCGAGCCATCTCGAAGTCCACGTCCGCCCGCGACCCCCACTCTGGCTTCATCACCTGCACCACGCTCTGAATCAGGTCCCCCGTCACCAGCCCCTGCTGCCCCTGCGACGCAATCATCACCGTCTGATGCCCCGGCGTGTGTCCGGGCGTCGGCAGCGTGGCCACCTCATCCGTTATCGAATGCTCCCCCTCCACCAGGTCCATCACCCCCAACGGCTCCAGCGGCATGACGCTCTCAGCAACGAAGGGCGCTTCGGGTGCCACTTCCGGCCGCCGGAAATACTCCCAGTCCGCCCTCGGCGCCAGGTAGCGCGCAGACGAAAACGTCGGCTTTCCCTCCGCGTCCAGGTTCCAGCCCACGTGGTCTCCGTGCAGGTGCGTATGCACCACCACGTCCACGTCTTCCGGCGGCAGCCCTTCCTCCATCATCCGAGTCGTCAACTCCCCGCGACGGTTGCCCCTCTCCGGGTGCGGTCCCGGCCCCATGCCCGTGTCCACTAGGATCAGCTTCCCCTGCGAGCGGATGGCGAAGCACCCATAGTAGAGTTGCAGGTTCTCCTCCTCGTCGAGCGCCTCCTCACGGTAAGGCTCCCACCAGTCCAGCGGTATGCTTGGAAAGAAATCGTCGGGAGGATACGCGGGCGGGATCATGTCCAGCAGCGCCCACACTTCCACCCCGCCAATCCAAATTTTTTCGCTCATCAAATACACCCCCCGGTTTGGATATGGCGCTTATCCCAAGAACATACACTGTCTAGACTGACAATTTCGCTCATCAATTAACTCCTAATAGGTCAATACACTCGAAATCTCGTAGCCCTGCAGCTTCTCCCGACCCTCCAGGAGGGAAAGCTCCACCACCAGCGAAAGCACGTCGACGGTGGCCCCCGCCTTCTCCACAAGCTGGCACGCCGCCACCAAGGTGCCCCCCGTCGCCAACACATCGTCCACCACCACCACCCGCTGACCCTCCACAACCCCGTCCGTGTGCATCTCCATGGCGTCTTCGCCGTACTCCAGCGTGTAGCTGACAGAAAAAACGTCGTAGGGCAGCTTCCCACGCTTCCTTGCGGGGACGATGGGCAGGCCAAGCTCGTAGGCCAGGGCCGACCCGAACAGGAATCCCCGTGCCTCCACCGACACCACCGCATCCAGGTCCCGGCCACGCAGGGGCTCCGCCATGCGCTTCACCACCTCCCGGAAGGCCTCCGGCGCTCCCAGCAGCGGAGTAATGTCCTTGAAATTGATGCCCGGCTTCGGAAAGTCAGGTATGTCCCTGATGTAGTCCTCTAATCTCATTTGCGCCTCCACGCCGCCCATTATACCCACCTACTCCACAAACCTTCCAACTCGCCCCGCCGAACCCCTTCGCCCCCCTTCCCCTATTCCCGCGTAGGCGAAAAACCATCTTCATCCTTTCCCCGCCCACCCTGAGCCTGTCGAAGGGTCGAGCGTCCCCATCCCCCGTAGCTGTGATCCTCGTAGTCGCCCACCCCCTTTGTAAGAGAATTCGTCACCCCTGCGGAAGCAGAGGCCCATGGCGGGGCTGTGCAGCGCTGGGTCCTAGCCTCTTATTCACCCTCCCCTCTCTCTACCCAAATGTCATTCCTGTAAATGTTAGGTAGTTCGATGACAGAATCAGAGGGATTTCAGGGTCTGCAGGGGGGTTTTGCCACCGAGGGCCTGGTGGGGCCTCGGAGTGTTGTTGTAAAGCATGTACTGCTGCAACTCCTCCTTCAATTCCTCCCGGTTCTCAAAGTGGTCCCCTCCAGCAGGTCCTCGTTGAGGGTCCTCCAGAACCTCTCCACCTTGCCGTTGGTCTGAGGCCTGTAGGGACGAGTTTACCGGTGCTTGATGCCCAACTCCATAAGCATACGCTCCATGGGATGGTGCTGCAGGTTTCTGGGTGAGGCCATCTCAGGGCCGTTGTCCGTGAGGATGGCCTCGAAGCGGATGCTGTACTCCGCGTGGAGCAGATTGATGCTCTTGAGCGCGGCGAACATCACACTCAGGCTCTTGATGTCCTCCACCACTTCGCACCAGGCCAGCCGGGTGCAGCTGTCTATGAGGCCCACCAGGTAGCGACGACGGTTGCTGTCGAGCAGCAGGTCCCGGCTCAGATGGTGGGTGTCCAGGTGGGCCAACTCCCCCGCACGGGTCTTGATGATCTTCCTCTTTGACTGCTTCATGGGTTGGCTCAGCCGGTTCATCCCGTGACGCCGGCATACGGCGTAGATGGTGGAGGGCGCCGGCGTGTGCTGTTTCAGGATGGCTTCAGTATGGCATTTATCTCGTACCTGTTGATACCCTTGCGCCGCTCGGCCAACACCTTCTGCTCTATGTAGGGCAACGTGCGTCGACTCTTCCACTTCGACCCGCGCTTCCGGGGAAGCAGCGTCGCTTCCTCACCCGTCTGACGATTTAGTTGCAATTACTTGTGGAAGGTCTGCCGGTTGGTTCCGTGAAACCGGTAGAAGTCCTCCAGAAACCGGAAGTGGGGATGCTCACCCGCCTTTACCAGTTCGTACTCCTTCATGAGTAACCGGTACTTCTGTATTACGTTCCACTCTATGGTCCTGTCCTTGCTGTTGTTTCGCATCTTCGCCTCCAATTCGGTTCTTCCAAGTCTCTCCGATCTGTCAACGAATTACCTGACATATACACTTCCGAGCGTAGCGCAGCGCAGTCGAGGAATCTCGCTCCCAGATATCGCCAAACTTCCACCACGCCTCCCGTACGGGCGGCTCGCGAGCCGCCCGTCCCCTCTCCACAGGCCCAAACCCCATCATCTCCACCTATACCTCCCACACCTCCCCCATTCCCGCGTGCGCGGGAATCCATCCCCTCTCCTCTTGTTCCTGCCGGGGAGACCCTTCCATAACCGTCATTCCGGCGTAAGCCGCAATCCCTCTTCACCCTCCCCACGCCCCCAAATGTCATTCTGAGCGTAGCGCAGCTGAGTCGAAGAATCTCGTTGCAGTGATCAAGGCCGTCATTCATCCCCAAACCGGAATCGCCATTTTGCCCATTGTCACGAATCCCCACCCCTGCTACCATGCCTTCATGAAAACATTTCTTCGCCGACGCTTCTCCAATTCCCCACCCCCATTCGCCTCTGTTCGGGATTTGTTTCTCAATTTTTTTCAAACGAATCGACTCGAAATTCTCTCTTCTCAGGCACAAAAACCCGGTTTCATCCCTATTCGTTTTCCGAAACGACTCCTCTGCCACCGCAATTTCCAGCCCCGGTCCCCACAACCCACTCTGCTACAATAAGCCCGCACTCACCCCAAAGCATACACAGCCAAGGGAGCAAAAAATGAAACGCATAGCCATCTTCGGAGGAGGCGCCGTCGGAAGCTACCTGGCAGCCTTTATGACCCGTCAGGGAGAGGACGTAACCCTCATCGACCAGTGGCCGGAACACGTGGAGGCCGTCAAAGCCAACGGTATGAACGTCACCGGCACCCAGGGGCCCTTCAACGCGCCCGTCAAGGCCGTGCACCTGCACGAGGCCCAAGCCTTTGGCCGCGAGTTCGATCTCGCCTTCATCGCCGTCAAGTCCTACGACACCCTCTGGGCCGCGACCTTCATGGAGCGCTACCTGACGCCGACGGGATACATGGTCTCCTCCCAGAACGGCATTAACGACGAAATCATCGCGTCGGTCGTAGGCATCCGCCGCGGCATCGGCTGCGTCATGTCCAACATTCAGGTTGCCCTCTGGAATCCCGGTGAGACCCACCGGGGCGGTGAATTCGGACGCGACCGCGGCCACGACGTCTTTCGCGTCGGCCACATAGACGGGGCCATAACCGCCGCCGTCCTGCGTGTCGTAGAGCTTGTCAGCAGCGTCGACGGCGCAAAGGTCACCGCCAACCTCGCCGGTGAGCGGTGGGCCAAGCTGGCCGCCAACTGCATGGGCAACCCCGTCGGGGCCATGTCCGGCCTCGGCTCCCACAGCCAGGCCGATTCCGCAGAGGCCCGACGACTGAAAATCCACATCACCCGGGAGGTTGTCCAGGTGGCCACCGCCCTCGGACACCGCGTCGAAGGAATAAGCGGCGTCAGCGCCGACACCTGGCTTCAGACGAACCGAGGTGACGTGCTGGAAGACCTGGACGCCCGGCTCCGCGGAAAGGGCCGCGTCGACTGGCATTCTTCCATGGGGCAGGACGTTCTCAAGGGCCGCCGGTCCGAGATAGACCACCTCAACGGCCTCGTATGCCGGCGCGGCGCGGAAGCGGGAGTCTCCACACCCTACAACGACGTCGTCGTCTCCCTCATGCGCCAAGTCGACACTGGCCAACTCGAACCCTCCCCCGTCAACATCACACTCGCCCTCGAAACCCCGGCGCTCTAACCTCTAATTGGCAGACGTTGAGATGGCTCCACTGAGTCCCTACTCACGCCAAATTTATTCTGCGTGATCTCCGGATAAGCCACACGACGATCAACACACCAATGACAATCAGAAAAACTATCACCGAAAATCGGCAGGATGGACTAAAGTCTCCAATCCACCGTCCGCCCCAGGCGCAAGAGTAAGTGAGGACACAAAAGGAACTTCCCCACCTCCCAACTCATCAAAGAAAGAATCGGATCGGGAAAACGGTCCAGTCCAGGTGCAATGGTTAGTCGACCAATGGGCGCCGTAGTCGTCGCAGGTTCTTCCATTCAGGCAAATATGATCACTTCCTCTCCCTCAGGGAGGGCCACCCCGTAATTCGTGCCCGCTCGAGGATTCGACGAAGTCACGTCCATAGTCCCGTATAATGGCCCCTTCCAAACGGTGGTGACTTCAACCTCAGCAGAAATAGCGGCATTCTCAATTGAAGATGACGTCTTGGTTGCTACCTAGCCTGAGAACACCGCGGCAGACTCTTCCAATTCCTCCAGAGGTGAGCCCCTGGGAAGACATTCGGTGGCATAACTGCGCTCTGGCAGCACGAAAGCCAACAAGCCTGCAAGCAGCACTACCAGGGACAAGCTGGCGAGTGTGTACCCGGAGCGTATTGCCATGAGGCTCCTTACGGCACCAAGTTGTATGCAAGCCTACTAAACTTCTGCAGGAAGGAACAACCAAGTTAGTCTCTGAGGCCGACACTGCTTCCCAGGCATACCTCAGGCGTCAAAACTGTCCCAAACCCGCAACACTTCACGCATAAATCTCAGGCGTGAACAGGCGTGACGTGATATAATGACAATATGTAAATTAGGGGCGTTCCGCGCCCCTCGCTGAGACTGCTTCAACAGAATAGAGGATCTATCTTTATGATCACAGAAACACAGGCCAGATACACCGCCAAGGACATCGCTGTCCTTGAAGGACTGGAGGCCGTCCGCCGCCGCCCCGGCATGTACATCGGCAGCACCGACCAGCGCGGCCTCCATCACCTCATCTACGAAATCGTCGACAACGCCGTGGACGAGGCTATGGCCGGTTTCTGCACCAGCGTTGAAATCATCATCCGCGAGGATGGCTCCGTCTCTGTCGCCGACGACGGTCGCGGCATTCCCGTGGACACCCACCCCACCACCGGCAGGTCCGCTCTCGAAACCGTCATGACCACCCTCCACGCCGGAGGCAAGTTCGGCAGCGGCGCTTACACTGTCTCCGGCGGTCTCCACGGGGTCGGAGCCTCCGTCGTCAACGCCCTCGCCAGTCATCTGGAGGTCGAGGTCAGCAGGGGCAACGCTCTCTATCGCCAGACCTTCAAGCGCGGCGACGTTCTGACGGAGATGACCCGGGAAATGAACTTCGGCGAAACCGGCACCCGTATCTGCTACATGCCTGACGCCGACGTCTTCCCCGAGCTCAACTACGACTTCAACATCATCACCGACCACTTCAAGCAGGTCGCCTACCTCAACCGCGGCCTCGCCATCAAGTTCGTAAGCCACTATCACGAAAAGCAGCGCAAGGGCGACGTGGAGCGCTCCTACTACTTCGACGGCGGCATCAGCGACTTCGTCCGCAACCTCAACCGGAACCGCAAGACCCTCCAGCCCGCTCCCTTCTACTTCACCAAGACCGTCGACACCACCCTCGTAGAGGTAGCTCTCCAGTACAACGACAGCGCCTACGAGAATATCTACTCCTTCGCAAACTGCATCAACACCGAGGAGGGCGGCACCCACCTCACCGGCTTCCGCGCCGGTCTCACCCGCGCCGTCAACGACTACGCCCGCCGGTCGAAGCTCATCAAGGACGACCAGCCCAACTTCTCCGGCGAGGACGTTCGCGAGGGCCTCGCCGCCATCATCAGCGTCAAGATTACCGAGCCCCAGTTCGAGGGCCAGACCAAGACCAAGCTCGGCAACGCCGAGGTCAAGAGCATCGTCGAGTCCTCCCTGGTGGAGGCCCTCAGCCAGTACCTGGAGGAGCACCCTAACGAGGGCAAGCAGATTATCGCCAAGTCCACCGTCAACCAGAAGGCCCGCGAGGCCGCCCGCAAGGCTAGGGCTCTCGTCCTCCGAAAGAATGCCCTTGACGGCAGCTCCCTCCCCGGTAAGCTCGCCGACTGCTCCGAGCGCAACCCCGAACTCTCGGAACTCTTCATCGTAGAGGGCGAGTCGGCTGGCGGCTCCGCCAAGATGGGCCGCGACCGCCGCTTCCAGGCCATCCTCCCCATCAAGGGCAAGATCCTCAACGTGGAGAAGGCCCCCCGCGACCGCGTCATCGCTCACGAAGAGATCCGCGCCCTCATCGCAGCCCTCGGCGCCAACGAGGGTGAGGAGTTCGACGCCGAGAAGCTCCGCTACCACAAGATAATCATCATGACTGACGCCGACGTGGACGGCTCCCACATCCGCACTCTGCTGCTCACCTTCTTCTTCCGCGGCATGGAAGACCTCATCAAGGGCGACTACCTCTACATCGCCCAGCCGCCTCTCTACCGCATCCAGGTGGGGCGCAAGGTTACCTACGTGTACTCCGAGGAGGAGAAGGACGAGTTTGTCGCCGGGATCAACGGCAATCGCAAGGTCAACCTCCAGCGTTACAAGGGCCTTGGGGAGATGAACCCGGACCAGCTCTGGGAGACCACCATGGACCCGGAGAAGCGCAACCTGCTCAGCGTGGTCATGGAGAACGGACAGAGCCGGGAGGAAGCAAGGCAGACCTTCTCTGACCTCATGGGGGCTGACGTGGCCCCCAGAAAGCGGTGGATCCAGGCCAACGCCCGCAACGTCCAGGAACTCGACGTCTAGGAGGCCCCGATGCCCAACACCGAGTCCATGCCCGATTCCACCCCCGGCAACGACGCATTCCCCCAGTTCGGCACCCTCTATGATCTTGTAACCCCCGAAGTCCAGAGCCTCACCGACGAACAGCTTGACTGGGAGTCGGAGCAGTGGGAGTGGGCCAAGTGGAGCATCCGCCGCCAGGTCAGCCACATGGCATCCTTCATCCCCGGCTGGCTCCTCCGCCAGTGGGGTTCCCGCCTCTTCCCCGACGGGTTTGAGGAGCTGGGTGAGCTGCAGGTCTTGGTCCCCGAACCGGACACAGGCATCGTGCGATGGCTGGACGAGACCAAGTACCGCGACTTGGACGGTATTCTTCTACGCCTCGACAAAGCTCTGGCCCTGGCCCGATACGTGCTATCCAGGGAGACCCTCGGCGAAATGAAGGTCAAGGAAGTCCCCCGACCCAACACGCCTCCCCACTGGCCCCAGTTCGTCAAGGCCCACCCCCGCGGCGTTCGCTGGCACCCGTCGGAGACCCTTTTCACCTACGTCACCCTCGAGGCCACCTTCCGACACCTCTACTTCGAGGTCATCACCCACCTCTACAACGTGCAGAGGCTGAAGCGCGCCCAGGGACTTCCCACCGTGGTCGAAATACCCTACGAAGGCTATTGGGCCCTCCCCGACTGGGATCGGAGCGAAGCGACAGACTAGTCTCCGTCCAACCCTGGAACGATCCTGATCTCCCCCTCCGGCGTCGCCTCCAGCAGATAGCGGAAGTCGTAACCCCGCCGCCGCAGTTCATCTCCACCCCCCTGATTGCGGTCCAGAATCGCCAGCACCACAACCACCTCGTGCCCATCCGACTCGGCAGCGTCTACGGCGTGAATCAGGGATGCTCCGGTGCTGCAGGCGTCGTCTACAATTGCCACGCGACTGTTAGGCCCTAACGGCCCTTCGATGAGCCGGCCCATGCCGTGCTCCTTGCCCTCTTTCCTGACAATGAAGCCGCTGATGTGCTCGCCCTCAAGCCCGCTGGTCAGCGCCACCGACGTCACGATGGGGTCCGCGCCCAGAGTAGGTCCGCCGATGGCATCTACGTCGGAATCTCGCAACATCCTGAAGAACGCCTTGCCTGTCAGGTATGCGCCCTGCGGGTCCAGTGTAAGCCTCCTCCCATCGAAGTAGTAGCTGCTGTGCTGGCCCGACGAAAGCACGTAGTCGCCAAAGGTCAGCGCCCCCCGTGCCCTAGCAAGATTCAGAAGTTCCAACACAATCTCTGACACCTTCAACCTGTGTACAACCCCCTCGCGTAGATATGCCGCTCCACCGGCTCCGGTACCAGGTAGCGGATGCTTGCTCCTTCCGAAACCCGCCGCCGAATGTCCATCGCGCTTATCTCAAGCCGGATGCTCCGAACATACTCCACCTTCTCCGCAATGCCCATCCCCTCCTCTAAATTCTCAGCAGGCGCAGTTCCTCCCGGCCGGTCCAGCACCACCAGCGTGGCCAGCGCAAGTATCTCCTCGGGTTCCTTCCACTCTCCAAACCGAGCGAAAGCGTCGATGCCCAGGACAAAAAAAAGCCGCGCATCCGGCCCGTATTCCTCCTGAAGTTCCCTTAGAGTATCCACCGTGTAGGATGGCCCCGATCTCTCCAGTTCCACCGTAGACACCCGGAAGAAGGGGTTGTTCTCCACTGCCTTCCGCACCATGTAAAGCCTGTCCTGGGCCGATGAAAGTGCCTGGCCTGCCTTCATCCATGGCGCACCCGCAGGCACAAAACACACCTCTTCCAAATCGAGCCCATCCCTAGCCTGCTCCGCAATGGCCAAGTGACCCACGTGAATGGGGTCGAAGGTCCCTCCCAGCACGCCGATCCTCATCCTACGCCCACTCCAACTCAATCTTTCCCATGCGCACCGTATCTCCCACCTGCACTCCCGCCCGTTCCAGCGCTGACGCTACGCCCATGCGCTGGAACTCCCGCCATAGCTGAAGCACAACCCGTTTGTCCCTCATGTTAGCCATCGCTAACAGCCGCATCGCCTGGGGGGAGTCCACCATGTAGACCCCATTCTCCAGCCACACCTCCGGCCGGGTATACTTCGGCTTCGGCCTGTGGACGACGGGTCCATTCGTCTCAGCCGACACCAGCTTCGGCATCTCCTTGAGAAGGGACATGGTCTGCTTAATCAACGGCTCCACTCCTTCTCCCGTCATACCCGACACTAGGTAAAACGGGACTCCCAGATCCGCCAGCGCTCCCTCCACGTCCCGCCTTCTATCCTTCGTCATCACGTCCGCCTTGTTCACCACCAGCAGTTGCGGCTTCTCCAGCAGCTCGTGGCTGAACATGCCCAACTCCTGATTGATCATGTTCCACTGCTCTCCTACGTCTCCCGTCACCCCATCAACAAGGTGCCACAGCAGCCGGGTCCGAGCCACATGGCGGAGAAAGTCATGACCCAGACCTACACCCTTATGAGCACCCTCAATCAGACCGGGTATCTCCACCAGCAGAAATTCATCATGCCGCCGTGCAACCATCCCCAACACAGGGCTCAGAGTTGTGAAGGGATAGGAAGCCACTCTCGGCTTGGCCGCGGAGCAGGTTGATATCATAGTCGACTTACCAGCGTTGGGCTTGCCGATGATTCCCACGTCTGCGAGCAACTTCAACTCGCACAGCAGCTCCGCCTCCTCGCCGCCGTCGCCCGCTTCAGAGAGCAACGGCACCTGGTTGACCGCATTCGCAAACCGTAGATTACCCCGTCCACCTTTTCCACCCCGTGCCAGAGGCAGAGGCGTCTCATCTAGCACATCGGCAATGGGCAGCTTCTCGCCATTAGACTCCAGTCTCCACACCAACGTCCCCAGAGGGACCGGCACAATCGCATCTCTCCCTCTAGCTCCCGTCTTTCCCTTGCCACCCCCGTGACCACCGCGGCCTCCCCTGAACATCTGCTGATATCGCAGGTGAAGCAGCGTGTTAAGCGAACCGTCTGCGACCGCATAAACGCCACCGCCATCCCCTCCATCACCACCCTCCGGTCCTCCCTTTGGCATTGCCCTCGTTCGACGGAAGCTGATGCACCCGTTTCCACCGCCTCCTCCTATTACTCTTATCTTTGCAACGTCAATCATTTCTAGAAAGTTGGGTAGTAACCATACTAAGAATAATATTGTGGATAAGCATTAGATTGTGTGGTATATGTGCTTGGAGATATGTGAATATGCTGTGGTCTGCTATCCGAGAACCCGGTGGTTAGTCTGAGGTTTTGGTTGGTAACCCTCATAAGCGGTGGGCTACTTTGATGTTAACAGAATTCCCACTAATCGGCCAAAGATATCTATGATGTATGAACAAGTCGCAACCGATTTTCAACAGTTTATCACGGGCTTATCAACGTATCACGTTGATAAGTGCAAGTAATGCTGCTTACACGGATGCGTATACATGATTGGGCGGCAACGAGCTAGCTGGATAGTTGGTGCGTGACCGCCTGCACCTTGGCCTTGAACCCATCCACCGATTTCAGATAGTCGTTGACCCGCTTGATGCCATGGATGACTGTGGCGTGGTTCTTCCCGCCCATGGCCCGGCCAATCTCACTGACAGTGAGCTTAAGGTGCTCCCGCATGATGTACATGGCCGCATGACGCGCAACGACAAAATCCCGCCGACGCCTGGACCCGGTCAGGCTGGCCTGGTCTACATGGAAGGCGCCCTCAATAGCCTCCAGTACCTTCTCCGGCGATCTCGTTGTCACCGACCGGCGCTGCCTGCGCTCCTCCAACGCCCGCCTGGCAAGCGAAAGAGTGATCTGCCCTTTGGCTACCTGAGCCGTAGCCACCACCCGGTTGAAGGCCCCCTCCAGGTCCCGAATGCTGCCGCCCGTCCTTTCCGATATGTACACCAAAACGTCGTTGCCGACGGTCACTTTCTTTTCCCTGGCCTTGGTCTGGAGAATGGCTATCTTCGTCTCCAGAGATGGCGCCTGGATGTCCGTGGTCAGTCCCCACGAGTACCGGGAACGGATCCGGTCTTCCAGGTAAGGCATCGTCCTAGGTGACTTGTCGGAGGTTAGGACTATCTGCCTACCCGTGTTATGAAGGTCGTTGAAGGTATGGAAGAACCCCTCCAGCGTCTGCTCCTTTCCGCTCATGAACTGCACGTCGTCCATCAGCAGCACGTCCACGCTCCTGTATCGTGAGCGAAACTCCTCCGTGCTGCGCTGGCGGATGGCCGTGATGAACTCGTTGGTGAACTGCTCCGAGGTAACGTAGAGGAAATTGATGCTCTGCTGTACGCACCGGTGGGCTATGGCGTGCAACAGATGGGTCTTGCCGAGGCCCACGCCGGAGTAGATGAAGAGCGGGTTGTAGTGCTCCTCGAAGGAGGACGCAACTGACAGGGCCGCGTTATACGAGAGGTCGTTGGATGGGCCCACCACGAAGGAGTCGAAGCTGTACCGTCGGTTTGGGAAGCCGGTCCGGAACATCGGCGCCGAATTTGGCCTGTGGGATGGCTTGTTGGATGTATCGGCCTCTTTAGGCGCTTGAGACTCTTCAATGCGGAAGACAACTTCCAGTGGACGGCCAACGATTTTCGACGCCGTCCGGTGAACCAGCTGGTAGGCCCGGCGCTCCAACCATTCGGAAGTGAATACGTTAGGCACGCCAACAACTAGCTTGCCGCCGACAAAGGCTAAACCGGCGGTATCCCGCAGCCACGTTGCAAAAGCCGAACTCGGCATTTGCATCTGTAGCTCCCCCAAGACCGCCGACCAGGTATCCTTAGCTGTGCTGTCTACCCTTCTACTAGTCCCCATGCCCCTCTAGAGACAACACCCGTTGCTCTCGTGGAAAAGATGGTGTGCAGTGACGTTTCCTACTCTAGCAATGAGAAAAGAAAGATGCAAGCGGCAAAAATCGAAAAGTTGCGCGGAACCTTCACTTATTTACGATTTAAAATGTTGTTTGATAAGTTTCTAAATATTACACTAGTACATCCACTATAAATATACTGTTTCCGTAATGGATGGCAAGCAGATAGACCGGGTTCAACTCTATTCCCAAGCCTGACGCAACGCTTTGGCCAGTTTTAACCTTCCGGGTGAGCCAGTGGCGTTTTCTGGGCTGTTGTTTCCTTCCTTTACGATTTCTATAATCGGTTACCTGATGAGAGTAGTTTTTATGGGCAATCCCGGCTTTTCCCTGCCAGCGCTGCAGGCGGTTCACACCTGCTGGGGTGATCCCGTGGGCGTCTATACTGCCCCGGACCGACGTCGGGGGCGTGGTCTGGCAAGGAGTTTTTCAGATATTAAGGCGTTTTCCCTTGAAAAGTGTTGGCCCATCTTCCAGCCCCCTTCCCTGAAGAGAGACGCGGCCATTCAGCAGTTTATCGACCTTCAGCCGGATATTGTCGTCGTCGCCGCTTACGGGCTTCTCATCCCCCAGGAAATGCTCAGAGTGCCTAAGCACGGCTTCCTTAACATACATCCCTCGCTCCTGCCCAAATACCGCGGTCCCTCCCCCGTCCAATTCGCCATACTCGACGGCTTAGAGGAGACGGGAGTGAGCCTGATGCTGCTCGACGAGGGATTCGACACCGGGCCTGTGCTTGCCTTGGAAGTTACGAAGATATTCCCTGGCGAGATGGCCGACGCCCTCACCACGCGCCTATTTGAAATCGGGGCGCGACTTCTGGCGGATTGCGCTCCGCTATGGATCGATCGCCGAATCACTCCCCACCCTCAGGACCCTGACGTTGCCACCTACACGGCGAAGCTCTCTCGGGAAGATGGACTGGTGGACTGGACGGAAAGCGCAACGACGCTGTGCCGGAGATTCCGGGCCTACACCCCCTGGCCGGGCCTATACACAAGCTGGCGGGGAAAGAGGCTCCGCCTTCTTGATGCGGAAGAACTGTCGACACCGGAAGAGAAATCCCGGCCGGGAAAATCCGCTCCAGGCGCGGTGGGAGTCCATTCGGAAGCGCCGGGCGCCATCGCCATCCAGGCTGGAGCAGGCACTACTCTACTTGTGCGGAGCCTCCAGATGGAGGGCCGTCGAGCCCAGGGAGCCGCCGAGTTCCTCCGTGGGCATCCCCGGATTATCGGGGAGCAGCTGCTCAGTTGACGCTCTTTCCTTTCCCTCTCTAGGCCTCCGCTTCCGGTTCGGCTGCTTCTTCGCCCTCGCCCAGCTCCATCGCTTCTTCTTCCACTTCCTCCACTATCTCGGCGCGAGCAATCTCCAGCCTGGCGATCGCCTCGTCTTCGTCCGCTAGGAAGACAACCCCTTCGGGCAGAGCCACGTCGCCCAAACGAACCACGTCCCCCGCTTCCTGAATCAGCCCGATATCAGCCGTAATCTCGGATGGAACATCCAACGGCAGGGCGCGTACTTCAACTTCGCGCATCAGCTGCACCACGGAGGAGTCTGGGACCGTATGCACCGCAGGAGCGTCGCCTGTGAAGGTAATCGGTACCGCGGTGGTAATCTCGTTGGCCACGTCCACGTTCAGGAAGTCCACGTGAAGCAACTCCCCCCTTACCGGGTGCCACTGAATCTCCCGGATGAAGGTCAGCTTCTCATCATCCTGTCCGGGTATGCTGACGGTTATAGGAGTGTTCATCCCCGCCTGCGAGAGAATGCGGAACAGGGTCTTCGCCTCGCACTGGAGGGCCTGGGACTCGACCCCCTGTCCGTAGAGATGCACCGGAATTATTCCGGCCTTGCGAAGGTTTTTCACCTTCTTCCCCGTCAAAGTGCGGGGGTCTAAAGAAATTGTCAGTGTGTCGGCCATGATCTCCTCTAACTTTTGGGAAAGGTGTTATGGGCGAATAAACGTCCGCCGAAAATTACGCCACTAATGCTACCATCCCAGCATCCGAAATTAAACAGGACGGCCCTGTGACATCGCCAAATAGACAACGATTAAGGCTGGTGCTATAATCGAGGCTCGGGCGGAAAAGGAGCTGCCATGAGAATTCCCATGCGAGTGGACTACGGCGTTCGCGCCCTGGTGGAGTTGGCCCAGGGCGATCCTGGTGTGCCCAAACAGACCGCCCGGATTGCCCGTCGACAGGGGATTCCCGAGGCCTACCTCGAGCAGGTCCTTACCTCCCTCAACAAAGCAGGCTTCATCAAGAGCCGCCGCGGGCCTCACGGTGGCCACGTCCTCGCCCGACGGCCCCAACACATAAATCTGGCCCAGGTTATGGCAGTGCTGGAGGGCAGCGGACCTTTGCTGGATTGTCTGGTAGAACCCGTCTGTTGTGAGCTTTCGGAGACCTGCGCCCAGCGGGAGGTCTGGTCCTTCTTCGAGGAAGCCGTCAGGGACCTGCTCAGCAGCACCACCATTGCCAGCATGGCCCACAGGCAGAGAGAACTCACCGCGCGACAGGCCTTCGTCCAGGTCCACGACTAGAGGCGCGAAACCGGTCGGGGTCCTCGGAAAATGCGAATCATCCTCACCCTCGCCCTTGCGAGTACGGAGCAACAATCACCCGTTAGTCACGGAGGACATTAGATGACACAGGCGCGGGCATTGACGCCCCAGCAGGTCAAGCGCTACAGCAGGCACATCATCATGGGCCAGGTCGGAAGCTTGGGTCAGCGCAAACTGATTAACGCCAAGGTCCTGATAATCGGCGCCGGCGGCCTGGGGTCCCCATCCGCCGTCTATCTCGCCCTCGCGGGCGTGGGCACCATCGGCATCGTCGACTTCGACGTGGTTGAGATATCCAACCTCCAGCGCCAGATCCTGCATCACAACGACGACGTGGGTCGCCCCAAGGTAGTCTCCGCTCAGGACTCCCTCCACGCCTACAACCCCGACGTAGAAGTGGTCGTCCACGAGACTATGCTATCCTCCGAAAACGCCCTGGAGATAATCAGCCAGTACGACATAGTCATCAACGGCGCCGACAACTTCCCTTGCCGTTACCTGGTCAACGATGCCTGCTATCTTCTAGGCAAGCCCCTGGTGGACGGTAGCATCCTCATCTTCGATGGGCAGGCCACCGTGTTCAATCCCGGCAGCGGCTGCTACCGGTGCCTCTTCCCCACGCCCCCGCCTCCCGGCATGGTCCCGAACTGCGCCGAAGCCGGAGTCCTTGGCGCCCTCACCGGACTGGTGGGAAGCATCCAGGCCACGGAGGCGTTGAAGCTCATCCTGGGCATCGGCGAAAGCCTCCAGTCCCGTCTGCTTCTCATTGACGCCCTCTCCATGGACTTCCGCGAAGTTCGCTTGAAGAAGAACCCCTCCTGCCCTCTCTGCGGCGACAATCCCACTGTCACCAAACTCATAGACTACGAGGTCTTCTGCGGCCTCCCCTCCCTCACCGAGCCGGTGGCAGCCGCCGTAGCCCAACCCGCTGACTGATAGGTATGACAAGTCTTTCGGCGGACATTCAAGCAAACAATACTGAGGGGCTCAGGGTGGTGGGAAGTCTATTGTCTCGCCGAAGTGTTCCCTTTCAGTCTCGTACTGCAGAAGTGTCTGATGAGAGCGGCATCTATATGCTCTCGGACCGCCGAACAAATGAAATTCTTTACGTTGGCCAGACTAGGACAGGATTCAAGAGCCGCCTGAGAGATCATTGGGCTGGTTATACTTCGTCTGACCTATCGAAGAGGCTAATGGTTGATGGACTAGTGGATAGCGTTTCTGAAGGCAGGAATTGGATCAGGGATAATGTAGTCATTCGCTGTATGACGAGAGACGATCTCGGTATGTGCATTAAATGGGTTGAACACTTTGCCATTGCCGTACTGCGTCCGAAATTCAACAAATAAAGGCGGTGCAGCACATGAATAAGTTACAACCGCCGACGACTAGCCCAGATCCACCGCCAAACTGCAGAGATGGGCTGCGGTGGCGTTGAAAATGTGTTGGTGGGGGAATCAGTTGGTGGCAAGAGCCTTGATCTGATGGTAAGGGGAGTCTGAGAGGGTTCCGGAGACAGTTCGAGAGACGATTTCGGCAGACGCAGGACACAGCACAGCCTGGGACCTGGGTTGAGTCGCTTCGAGTGTTGGCGAAGTGTTGGAGCAGATCAGGCTCTGGGCGGTGTGTTTGCCAGAGCGGCTATCCTCTGGCGCGCACTGACCAGCAAGTCATAGGAGGGGTGCCCTCGCGCCAGGCGGATGATCAGTCTCCTGGCATGTCTGACCACCCGACCAGCAAGGCAGATGAGCGCAAAGCG
>DAOUKX010000078.1:0-8186 GCA_034420855.1 Dehalococcoidia bacterium | reverse complement strand
GAGAATAATGATAACAGAGTTGGGAGGAAGGGGGCTATGGGGGAGGGTTGGGGGGAATGGGAGGTTAGGCGACTTCGGCAGTGGCGGGGGTCTGGTATCGGGCGAGTTCCTGGACAAGGAGCTTGTGGTCATCGTGGGTGAGGTGGGGGTCGCGATGGAGGATGCGGGCGGCTTCGTTGCGGGCGTTGATGAGCACGTCGCGGTCGGCCAGGCGGGCCATTTTGAGGGTGGGGAGTCCGCTCTGGCGGGTGCCGAAGAGGTCGCCGGGACCACGGAGCTGGAGGTCTATTTCGGCGAGTTTGAAGCCGTCGTTGTGCTTCTCGATGGCCTCGAGGCGCTGGGCGGCGTAGTCGGAGGGATCTTCGGCGAGTAGAAGGCAGTAGCTCTTGTGAGGGCCGCGTCCAACCCTTCCGCGGAACTGGTGAAGCTGGGCGAGGCCGAATCGGTCGGCGGACTCCACCATCATTACGGAGGCGTTGGGCACGTCTATGCCGACTTCGACGACGGGGGTAGATACGAGGATGTCGAGGTCGCGGTTGTGGAAAGCGGTCATGACGGCGTCCTTCTGTCGCGAGGGCAGACGACCGTGGAGGAGACCGACTCGGAGGTCGGGGAAGATGTGCTGACTGAGTCGTTCGTATTCCTGTGCAGCCGCCTTGGCCTCAGTGAGTTCGGACTCTTCGATGAGGGGGAAGATAATGAAGGCCTGGCGGCCTTCCCTAACCTGATTTCTAACCCAATCATAGGCGGCGTTGCGGTTGTGGGGTTTGACGTGGCGGGTGACGATGGGAGTACGGCCGGGGGGCATTTCGTCTATGGTGGAGATGTCCAAGTCGCCGTATAGGGTGAGGGCGAGGGTGCGGGGAATGGGAGTGGCTGACATGATTAGGACGTGGGGTGTGGTGTCGCTCTTGCCACGGAGAGCGGCTCGCTGCATGACGCCGAAACGGTGCTGCTCGTCGATGACGGAGAGGGCCAGGTTGGGGACCTGCATGGTGTTCTGGATGAGGGTGTGGGTGCCAATGATGATGTCGACGTCGCCTTCGGCGGCGCGCTGCTGAAGGACGTTTCGGAGGGACTTGCGGGTGCTGCCGGTGACGAGGCCGATGGAGATGGGCGGGCTTTCGGGATCTATGGAGGCGGAGACGAGATTTTCATCCAGTTTTGGATTATGGAGGCGGGACATGAGGTCGCAGGCCGTCTTGAAGTGCTGCTCGGCGAGGACTTCGGTGGGAACCATTATGGTGCCCTGGAGTCCCATTGCGGCGACGGCAAGGAGGGCGGCAACGGCGACGACGGTCTTGCCGCTGCCGACTTCGCCCTGGAGGAGGCGGTTCATGGAGGGAACGCCTTCAGCCATGTCCGTAAGGGTCTCGTCGAGGCAACGCTGCTGGGCGCAGGTGAGGGTGAAGGGGAGGGAATCCAGGAATTTTTGGACGGCGGGGACGGCGTTGTCGATGGGAGTGCCGCGGGCAGCGTCCTTCCACTGTCGGCGGCGTTGCAGGACGGAGATCTGGAGGAGGAGGAGTTCGTCGAAGGCGAGACGGCGCCGGGCTTCTTCCCACTGAATCACGGAATCGGGGAAGTGGGCGTTGGAGACGGCCTTTGGCAGGGGCATGAGGGGCAACCGAGTGAGGGTGTCCTGAGGGAGAAATTCCTGGATGCTTGAAGACCAGCGCTGGAGGGCGTTCCAGATGATGCGTCGGAGGGTGCGAGCGTAGAGGTCCCTCGTGAGGCGGTGCACGGGGAGGACGCGGCCGGCGTAGATGAGGGGATTGCCGTTTTTGACAACTTCGTATTCCGGGGACTCCATGACGAGTCCGCCGCCGAAGGTCTCGACTTTGCCGCTGAGGACGATTTTGGTATCCGGCTTGAGCTGGCGGGCGAGGAATGTGTTGTTGAACCAGACTACGGAGAGATTGCCGGTCTCGTCACCGATGATGGCGCGGGTGGCGGGTCTGCGCTGTCTTCCCAGCCTGACCCGTGAGGCTTCCCAGACGGTGGCGAAGACGGTTGTTTCCTGGCCAACTTTCAGGTCGGCAATTTTTGTGCGGTGAGAGTAGTCCTTGGGGTAACGCGGGAAGTGGTAGAGAAGGTCGCGGACGGTGTGAACGTCCAAGCGGGCCAGCTTCTCGGCGGTCTTGGTGTCGACGCCCCTAAGGTGGGTGACGGGTTTGTGGAGGACTTCGGGGTTGGGAGGGGTTGGTTTGGGCGGGGAGGGTTTTTCAGAGGAGGCGGCTGACTTGGCCTTGGCGTTGGACGCTTTGCGATGGGCGGATTCGTCGGAGTTCAATAGGATAAGGCAGGTCTCAACCCATTTGGCGCGCTGGTTGGGTGTCATGCGGGAGTAGGGACGGGCGAGGAGCATGTCGGCGTCGGCTATGTTGGGGAGATGGGTGCGGAGTTGGGCCTTCGACTGGGAGATGAAAGCGTCCAGGCCGCCGATTACAGTTTCGTCAGTAAAGCTCCTAGATTGTTCTAGGCGGAGGATGTTGCGGAATGAGTCCAGGAGGCGGCGTTGGTTCTGCGCGGGCATGATGGGAAAAGTTTACCACGAAGGGTTGAGAGGGGCGGGGTTGAAGGAAAGGGTACCTCCGATCCCGAAGGAGGCAGGTGTTGAGTATCAGGTATTCACATGGAACGCCCTGGGTAGTACGTTAAATAAAGGAGACTGGAGGTGGAGATATGGAGCATAAAGAACTCCCACCCGGACTTATTCCCAGCGGTGGCTCACCGGACTTTACGCAGAGCACAATTCCGCAGGCACTACAGAGAGAACATGCGCTGGCCCCTGGCCGTTGGGGTGTTTTGCAAGTGATGGAAGGAAGCCTGCGATTTGTGGATATGGATAAGGGCGCTGAAAGGGTATTGGAGGCGCCAGACCGTGTGATTATTCGTCCTGAATCGCCTCACCGGGTAGTGGTCGGAGATGTTGTGCGCTTCCGTATTGATTTCTTCAGGGAAGCGCGCGAGGAGGGTTAGTTGGAGGTACGGACGATTATGCCGACCATGCCGGGTCCGGTGTGGACGCCGATGCTGGGGCCGGGACGAACTATGGACATATGCTCGGGGCTGTCGGTGGGAAGGAGGCGCCTGACGTTGTTGGAGAGAGCTTCGGCGTCCTGAACAGCCTCGTTATGGATGATGAATCCTTCGGAGATGTCTCCCAATCCTTCCGCAATTCTCACAAGTCTCTGCAGTCCCTTGCGGCGGCTTCGCACGCGGTCGTATCTACGTACTTCACCATCCTGGAGAGCAAGGATGGGCTTGAGGCTGAGCATGTTGCCGAGGAAGGCTTGAGTCTTGCTGATGCGGCCGCCCTTAACCAGGTATTCCAGGGTGTCCAGTAGAAAGAAGCCCCTGATCTGGGAGACGGCAGTTTCGGCTTCCGCCAGGACCTGTTTGAATTCTGCGCCCTCCTGGAGGGCACGGGCTACGCCGAGGACTACGAGGCCGCAACCCATTGAGGCAGACTGTGAGTCGATTACTTCCACCTGGGCGGGGTTATTCAGGCCCCTCTTGGCCTGGAGAGCGGAATTATAGGTGCCACTGAGCTTTGAGGAGACGTGGATTGAGACGACCATGTCGGCAGGGTCCTCGACGAGGGGCTCGTAGACTTCGGTGAAGTCCTGGATGGTCGGCTGGGAGGTGGTAGGAAGGGTCTGGCTGTTCGGAAGACGCTGATAGAACTCGTCGGTACTGATTTCCAAGCCGTCCTTGAGGGTCTCGACGGAGCCGTCGTCCCCGGTGAAGTTAATGTAGGCGGGAACTACGGTGATGCCCAATCGGCGAGCGAGGTCGGGGGAGATATCCGATGTGCTGTCGGTGACGATGCGAATGGTCATGATACTTTCCTATTCTATGGAGGCGATATAGTGGTAGAAGGGTTGCCCGCCGAATACGGTCTCGACTTCGACACCCGGGAGGGCGTCTTCGAGCTGCCGTGCGGCGGTCTGAGCTTGGGTTTCTTGTACGTCGGCGCCCCAGTAGAGGGTCACGACATGACCATAGCCGGGGTTAGCGGCGACAATAGTGCGATGGGCCACTTCGTGGACGTGCTCGCCTATCGTGGTAAGGACGCCGTCGAGTAGACCGATTACCTGTCCTCTGGCGACGGACCTGCCGTCCATGATGGTGTCGCGATGGGCGGTGGTGACTTCGACGGTGTGAATGTCCTCGATGGAGTCTTCCATGGCCTGCAGGACCTGGTCGCGGGGGAGTTCCGGGACGTAGGAGAGCAGGGCGGCGATGCCCTGGGTCTGGCTGCGGGTGGGGATGACGTGGAGGGTTTCGCCGACGATTTCGGCGGCCTGGCGGGCAGCGAGGATGACGTTGGAGTTATTAGGCAGGATGACCACGTCTTCCGCGCCGGTGGAACGGGCGGCTTCCAGCAGTTCCTGAGCGCTGGGGTTCATGGTGCGCTGACAGGGAACGATGGCGTGGCAGCCGAGATCATCGAAGAGGTTGATGAAGCCATCACCCCAGGCTACGGCGACAACGGTGAGGTCGGGAGCTGCCTGCTGCTGGCTGTGGAGGGAGAGGAAGCCCTGGTGCTGCTTGTGGATGTCATCCACCTTGATGCCGATGGTGTTGCCAAGGGTGGCTCCGTGGGCAATAACCTCATCGGGCTCAAGCGTGTGAAGGTGGACCTTGGCGAGGGAAGAGTCGCCAATGACGATGAGGGAGGTGCTCCTCTCCGAGAGGTAGCTGCGGAGGGCGGCGATGTCTATGTTTTCGCCTTCTATCATGAACTCGGTGCAGAAGCCGTACTCCTCAGACTGGGTGGCGGCGAGGAATTCCTGGCTGATGGCGGGCATGTCGGCGATGGCGGTGGTAGGGGAGGAGAGTTCAATGTCATAATCTTCCGGGTCCTCTTCGAGGAAGGAGCAGAGGAAGCCTTCCATAATGACGACGACGCCCTGACCGCCGGAATCGATTACGCCAGCGTCACGGAGGACAGGGAGCATGGTGGGGGTCTTGGCGAGGGCGTCCCTGGCTTCTTCGAGGGCGCTGTTCCAGAGGTGCAGGACATCTTCCTCATCGTCGGAGCGATCGGACGCGCCTTCGGCGAAACCGCGCAGGACGGTGAGCATGGTGCCTTCGACAGGTTGGGAGACAGCCTCGTAGCTGGCCTGGGAGCCGGAGGCGAGGGCGCTGGCGAGAGTGTTTGGGTCGGCAACTTCAACGTTTTCGAGGCCCTGGGCGAATCCGGCGAGGAATTGAGAGAAGATGACGCCGCTGTTTCCACGAGCGCCGAAGAGTGCGCCGCGAGCCGCTTCATGGGCGACGGTGGAGAGGGAGGGGGTGTCGACGGACTGCAGGCGGTCATCCACGGACTGCATGGTGAGGAGCATGTTGGTGCCGGTGTCGCCATCAGGGACCGGGAAGACGTTGAGTGCGTTGATGACATGGCTATATCTCTGAAGGCAGCGGGTGGCTGCGCTCAGGGCGGCTTTGAGCCGGTGACCGTTGATTTTGGGCAGGGTGCTGTTGGGGGCGCTCGTAACGTTAATCCTTGTAAAGGGAGATTTATGTATGCTAAGGTTTTAGGGAGATTCTAGCTATTCGCTAAAGCGAAAGTCAATTTAGGTGAGTGCCGTGAAATGTGAGCTTTGCAACAAAATAGGAGTGGCCGGGAACAACGTAAGCCACTCCAAGCGGCATACCAAGACGCGTTTCTTGCCGAACATTCAGAAGCTGACGCTGCCCATTGACGGTGTGCGGAAGCGAGTGAAGATATGCACGCGGTGTCTGCGGACGCTGTTTAAGACGCCAAAGGCGAGGGTAAAGTCTAGGGCGTAGGTTTCGGGCGCCAGGCGGGGTTCCAGCACCGGGTTTCGGTTTTTTGATTTCCAAAGAGTGTTGCTTGTGGGGAGGGGTGCGTCTGCTATCAGGGGAGGCTGTTGCGAAGTTTCACCATTGCGTCGGCGACTGACTCTTTCCTGTTGAAGACAGCGGAGCCGGCGATGAGGGTGTGGGCGCCGGCGTTTACCGCGGCGGCGGCGGTCTGGGCGTTAATGCCGCCATCAACCTCCAGTTCAACGTCGTAGCCTCTTTCGTCGATGATGGCCCGAAGGCGGCTGACTTTGTTCAATATTTCAGGGATCAGAGACTGGCCGCCAAAGCCGGGATTGACGGTGAGGATAAGGACGATGTCGAGGAAGGGGAGGGCTTCTTCGACGGCGGAGATTGGGGTGGCGGGATTCAGAGCCACACCCGCGCGGCAGCCGCCGCCCCTGATTTGCTGGAGGACGCGGTGCAGGTGGGTGCATGCCTCGGCGTGGACGGTGACATGGTCGACTCCAGCCTGTATGAAGTCGGGGATGCGGCGTTCGGGTTCGACTATCATCAGGTGGGCGTCGAGGGGAAGGTTGGTGTATGACTTGAGACCCTCGATGACGACGGGGCCGAAGGTGATATTGGGTACGAAGCGACCATCCATAACGTCCAGGTGGATATAGTCGGCGCCGGCCGCGGTGGCGTCAGAGACCTGCTCTCCGAGGCGGGTGAAGTCGGCGGAGAGGATAGACGGGGCGATTTTTACCTTAGATCCAGGAGTCATCGGCTGTCTCCAGCATTTCTTGGGCCTCCCGAAGGGCGTCGGCGACGCGGTTTGGGGCTGAACCGCCGGGCAGGTCGCGGCCTTCGACGGAGCCTTCGAGGGTGATTCTGAGGACGTTATCGTCAAAGAGGGGGGAGAAGCGTCGGTATTCTTCCAGGCTTAGCTGGTGTACCTCTTTGGCGTTCTCCCGGGCGTAGCGTGAGGCGCGGCGGAGGACGCCATGGGCTTCGCGGAAGGGCATGCCTCGGGAAACGAGATAGTCGGCGAGGTCGGTGGCGAGCATGTTGCCGGTCTGGGCGGCGTCATACATCTGGTCGGCGTTGACGGTCATGGTGTCTATCATCCCGGCGAAGACTTCCAAGGTGGTGAGGATGGTATCGACGGTGTCGAAGAAGCCTTCCTTGTCCTCCTGGAGGTCGCGGTTGTAGGTGAGGGGCAGGCCCTTTAGGGTGGTGAGGAGTCCGAAGAGATTTCCAAAGACGCGACCGGTCTTGCCGCGTCCGATTTCAGCGAAGTCGGGGTTGCGCTTCTGGGGCATGATGCTGCTGCCGGTGGTGAACTGCTCGGCGAGGGTTACAAAGGCGAATTCCTGGGAGGACCACAACACGAGCTCTTCGCCGAGCCGGGACAGGTGCATCATGCAGATGGCGGCGGCGGCGTGGAATTCCAGGAGAAAGTCGCGGTCGGAGACGGCGTCCATGCTGTTGGCGCTGATGGAGTCGAAGCCCAGCTCGTTCGCGACGAATTGGCGGTCGAGGGGGTAGGGCAATCCGGCGAGGGCGCCGCTGCCGAGGGGGAGGACGGCGGCGGCGTTGCGGCATTGTCGGAATCGGAGCTTGTCGCGCTGGAGCATGTGGAAATAGGCGAGGAGATGGTGGGACAGGAGGACAGGCTGGGCGCGCTGAAGGTGGGTGTAGCCGGGCATGATGGCGTTCGCGTTCTCTTCGGCTTGCCGGACAAGGGCTTGTTGGCATTTGGCGGCGCATTTTATGGCTTGGCTGCAGGTCTTCATGGTGTAGAGGCGCACGTCGGTGGCTACCTGGTCGTTGCGTGAGCGGGCGGTGTGGAGCTTGCCTGCAACGTCGCCGATTTTTTCCTTGAGGCGAGACTCTATGTTCATGTGGATGTCTTCAAGTTCGGGCCGCCAGGGGAAGGTCCCGGCTTCGATTTCCTGCCGGATGTCGAGGAGGCCGTGGCGGATTACTTTGGCGTCTTCGTCGGTGATGATGCCCTGTTTGGCGAGCATTTGGGCGTGGGCGATGGAGCCGCGGACGTCCTCGCGGTACAGACGGCGGTCATAGTGGATGGAGACGGTGTATTGATCGTGGGGTTGCATTTTTTGAGGCTGGTCAGTGGGCAATAGGGCTTAAATACTATACAACAGATGGGACGGTGAGGGGGGCAACTGCGTTGCGGCAAGTTTTGCAGAGAGGGGCTTGGGTGGAGGGAGTTGGGGCGCTCGGCCCTTCGACAGTTTCAGGGTGAGCGGAGGGAGGAGAGGGCGGCCCTCGGAGTCTGTTTCAGAAGTCCCCGGCAAACAGGGAATCGAGATAAACTTGGCGTGATAGAGGGGAAAAGAGGAGGTAGGAGATGCCGGTAAGACCGATGAACCGGGAGCAGAAGT
>DAOUKX010000077.1:0-3596 GCA_034420855.1 Dehalococcoidia bacterium | reverse complement strand
GAGTGCTGGTGGGATATTGACCCTGGAAGTAGCGCTCCATGAGGGCTTCGAACTCGGGTTGACGGGGGCGGAAGGCGTCCATGTCGGTGACATAGACTACCAGCCTGACAACGTCGCTCATTGCGGCGCCCTCGGCTTGTACGATGGTCTGGATGCGGTTGAGGGTAGCGTCAGCCTGGGCGATGACGTCTTCATTCTCCGCGGGGGTGCCAACGGCGGTACATCCGGCGACGTAGAGGGTTTCACCCGCGCGGATGGAGCGGACGTAGTTGCCGAGGGTGGGGGCTACGTCGGAATGGGGATTGCGAGTTTTCTGCATTTGGGGTGGTTCCTCCCTGGTAGAGATGGCGCAAGGGTAGGGGAATGAGTCGGGGTGGGCAAGGGGGGGTTGGCGTAGGACGCTCGACCCTTCGACAGGCTCAGGGTGAGCGGAGGGATTGGGGGGGGAAAGTATGAACCCCCCGGCATGTGCCGAGGGGTTCATGTGGTTCATAGGGTTTACGGGGTAGTTTAGGCCTGGGCCCTGCCGCGCCGGAGGACTGCGCCTCCACCGAGTATGAGGACTGCGCCTACGCCAAGGGCAATGAGGGCGAGGGTCGTGAAGTTAAAGTCGCCGGTGTCGGGCGGCTCGGCGTAGATCTGGGCGTTGTAGCTGGCCATGTCCTGTGCGGCCATGTGAGCCTGCATTGCGCCGCCTTCATTCTCGCGGGTCAGGATTTCTCCGTCCCGGTCCTTGTCCATTCCACCCAATGCGCGCTCCGCCAGCGTATGGGCGTTGGCGGCATAGGCCCTGGCCGTAACAATATCTTCAGAGGACTTGGCGGTGAGGGCCTGGTCCCGGGCCATAGCGGACCAGGAAGACACGTTGTTGGTGGAGCTAACCACCTGGCCGGAGTAGGTGTGGAAGTTGGGATGGGTGGGAGCGATGGTTACCGCGCCCTGGGCCTGCGCTGCGGCTGCCGTAGCGTGGGCCATTACGCCCATTCCATCGCCCGGGTTTGCGGCGCTACTATCGAAGTTGGCGCCTTCGGAGCCTTCGATAATGTTGATGACGTGAGAGACGTGGGCCTGCACATCCTCAAGCGTCTTGGCATCGGTGGCGAGCTTGGCGTGCATCATGGCGAGCTTGGCCTGGGCTACCAGTTGCACCGATGCGCCGGTATCGCTATCCAGGAGGCCGTGGACGTACATGAGCCCTTCCGCGGGGATCATGTCGTTGTAGGCAATTGCGCTGGTGGGTTCGGGGTCCGTGTCAGGGGAGGGTTCGATGGTGACGACAAACTGGCTGTAGTTGGTAGCCAGGTTCATGCCGTCGGGATGGGTGTAGCTGTGGTCGACGTTGCCGCCATCGTCAAGCTCGAAGACGCCGATGCTAAGCTTGTCGGAGCCGTCGGCGTTTACGAGCCATCCTTCATAAGCGTTGCCGTCCCCGGGGCTGGGGAGGGTATTGAGCTTAACTACCAGCATATCGGAGGCGCCCGTTTCGGATTCCTCGATCATGGCTGTGCCCACGGTTACCTGCCCGCGGGCAAGGCTTAGGGGGATGACGAGAGCCATCAACGATAGCAACAGGACTACTTTGAAGACTTTGGACAAGTACATCTAACCTCCTTTAACGGCTAGCGTAATCAGATGTTCTTAGGCAATTGGCAAGTAACAGTGCGGAACTGCGGGCGTATTATAAAGGGTTGTCATTGAGCATTGCAATAGCTTTCCCAACTCCATAGGGGGCAATTGCCCATATTGGATTGGGCCTTTGTGGATAGGCATTCTGTTCCGCCTGAAAATTCCTTTCACTTCCTCATTGGATGTAGCGGAATCGAGTTGGCCCGGACGCCCCGGAAAGGCCATTCGGCACTACTGCGGTCCCGCTTTTCTTCCGATTGGTGGGGTTTTATTTCAGCCTCGGTCTCATTCTAGTGGATGGCGTGGGATTAAACCAGTCCTGCAGCGTCGGGTATTTTTCTATATGAGACATGGATGCAATCCGGCGTGCGGTTCGCGAACCGTCCCTACGCGAGGGGTCTGCCCCTGCGCTCTATGAATTCCCGGAAGCCCTCCTCTACGGCGAGGCTCTTGTGGGTGGTCCTGCGGGCCAAGTGCTCCCGCTCTTTCATCTCCTCCCAGGAGCGTCCGAGGTTGCTCAGAACGAGACTCTTCACGCCCTGAACGGAGAGGGGATGGTTGGCGGCGATGGCGGCGGCCAGTTCCGTGGCCTTGTCCATAAGGCGGCCTGCGGGCACCAGATGATTGAGGAGGCCGATTCTATAGGCTTCCTCGGCTTCCACGACGCGGCCGGTGTAGAGGAGTTCCTTGGCGAGAGGCCATCCGATGATGACGGGCAGAGTCCAAGTGGAGTTCATCTGGCCGTAGGCGACGGCGAGGAAGCGGAACTGGCTTCGCTCACAACCCACGAGGAAGTCGAGGGAGCTGGCGAGGACGGCGCCGCCGCCGTGGGCGAGTCCGTTGAGGGCGCCGATGATGGGTTTGGCGCAGTTGGCGATCCTCTGCTGGCTTGCGGACCGAATCTCGGCGGCCTGGGCCGACTGCTCCGGGGTGAAGGCACGCATCTCATGAATGTCGGCGCCCGCGGAAAAGGAGCGTTCGCCGGCTCCGGTGAGAATTATGGCGCGAACATCGTCGTCGGCTTCCAGATCGGCGACGGCCTGGCCGAGTTCCCGGGAGAGGGCCAGGTTCATGGCGTTAAGCACGCGGGGCCGGTTGAGGGTGACGGTTGCAACGCCTTCCTCGCGGTTTACCAGTATGGTCTCGTAGCTCATGGTCGGTTATTTTGTCCTTGGGCGGTGGCCCGAATTGGCAGTTGATGATGGTTTGACATAATAGCCTCTTCCCCTGGAAGGCGCAACGGGTGGGGGAGATGGGGAGGGCGGGAGTCGTTTGAGTCGTTTCAGGAAACGACTGGGGGTTTTTCCATGAGATTTACGCCTGAGAAGAGGGGATATTCGAGTCGATTCGTTTAGAAATTTTTCTGAGAAAGTGTCTAAAAAGTGTCCTTGGAAGTGGTAGGAGTGGAGGTAAAGGAACGCCTAAAGTAGTGTTCCATGAGAAGACAGAGTTATCCAAGCGACCTGAGCGACGAAGAGTGGCAACTGCTGGAACCGCTGCTTCCTGTTCCCGGATCAACTGGTCGCCCGATCAAGTACCCGCGCAGGGAGGTGGTGAATGGTATTCGCTATGTGTTGCGCACCGGATGCGCATGGCGAATGCTCCCTCACGACCTTCCCCCGTGGCGCACCACCTTCCACTACTCCCGCACATGGAGGCGAGACGGGACCATGGAACGGATTCATGAAGCACTCCGTGAGCGGTTGCGCTTGGCTGAGGGGCGGGATGCCAGCCCCAGTGGAGCCATCATAGATAGCCAATCGGTCAAGACCACGGAAAAAGGGGGCCTCGTGGCTATGATGCTCACTAAGGCTGTGCGGAAGAAAGCGGCACATAGTGGTAGACACCAGGGGATTACTGTTGACAGTGGTGGTGCATCCGGCCAACATTCAGGATCGCGATGGGGCCAGGTTGGCGATGATGCGATTGGTGGGTCGGTTTCCCCGGTTGAAGCGGGTCTGGGCTGATGG
>DAOUKX010000076.1:0-8199 GCA_034420855.1 Dehalococcoidia bacterium | reverse complement strand
CATGGGGACGCTTCTGGTTGTAGGAGTCTCTGAAGGAGTCGAAGGCCATCTGCTGACTTCTGGAGGTGGATCTGGGAGGGATAGCCGTCTCCGCCTTCAGCGTCCTGTGAAGTCGCTCAAGCCTGCCGTTCTGTTCGGGGTGGCCGGGTAGGATCCGTTCAGGGATGATGCCGAGCTTGATGCACGAGACGGATAGTGAGGTCAGGCCACCCAGGCCCACGCTGGCAAAGGGAGGTCCGTTGTCCGTGCGGATGACCCTGGGGAGACCGTATTCTCTGAAGGTCCTCGCCAGGACTCTGCGCACCTGGGATGTTCTGGGGTGATCCAGACCTACGCAGGCCAGCAGGAAGCGTGAAGAGGCATCCTGCACGGTGGGGGGGTCGACCCTGGAGCCGTCCCTGGTTCGGAACCAACCTTTGAAGTCCATGGCCCCCACGTCGTTGGCATGGACGGCGTGGGCGAAGGGGTCGCTCGAAGGTGGTGTCTGCCTGCGACGACGGCGCCGCTTGATGAGGCCGACCCGGTGCAGGATAAGGCCCGCGGTGCTGGGCGCCGACCAGGGCGTATCCGGGTCTACAGCTTGCAGAGCGGATATGAGCTTCTTGGGTCCTCAGGTGGGATGAGCCCGCTTCTCCTCGATCAACTGCCGGGCTATCTGTGGACTCGTCGCGTTGGGATGGGTGTGTGGCGCACTGCTACGGTCTCCCAGACCCTCGTACCCGCCCTCCTTGTACCGGTTGATCCGCTTGTAGCCCGTCTTTCGGCTGATGCCGAACCGGCGGCATAACTCAGAGAAGGTCTCCTCCCTCGTCCTCCATCTGTCTATGAACAATTTCTGCTCGCCCAAGGCGCTCGATTCCTTCCACGGCATCACATCTCTCCTGATTAGAGATGCTCCTATTGTGGATTAAAGTGTTACCCATGTCCCCGGTCTACCTGTTACCAGTGTACCCGGTCTGTACCCACCTCAATCCTCTCCCAGGACGGGAGAGGGGGGAAGTGGGAGAAGGGACTGGTTGGGGGTTACCAGCCTTCTTTTGGCCTGTCGTCGCTCATATTGGAGGGATGCTTGGCGCCGGAGCTTCCGCCGACAAAGTCTGCTGCAAACATGAGGATAGTGGCGAAGGTGGCTCCCAAGACGCCGATGATGATAATGGCGATGGACGGAAGTATTGGGAAGTCCGCCAGGGACCGGGTCAATTCCCGGAGAATGTCCTCCGCCGGCTCGCAGGCGAAATCCGCCGCGTCGCCGCATATTTCGAATGACGCGTTAGCGAGAGTAACCGACAATATGGCGGAGACGACTATGGCGATGATGCCGGTGACTATGAGAATTACGCTGGGCCAGATTATCATCGAAGCCCGGTGGGGCATATTGACGAGGGCAAGGAGGAGGGTTGCCACGGCCATGATTACGAGGGAAATAGTGGGGCCGACACCCTGGATGGCGTTGACGGGGTCTCGGACTTCATCGACGTCTTCCAGAAACTGCTCACGGGGCATGTCGGAGGCTTCAGCGGCGGCTTCCACGAGGTCGAAGCGGTCCTGGTCGTCCAGGTGGACGCGGACTTCGGCGATGGCTTCGTCGATGTAGGGAGAAGCGACAGAGCGGGCGGCGACCTTCATGGCCTCCGGGCTGTCGGGCTGTTCGAGGGCCAACGCCCTAACTTCCGGCCAGCTGGATTCAAGGCTGGCGGCTGCTTGTGGTTCAAGGCGGGAGAGAACGGGCAAGACCTGGTGTATGGCGGCTTCCAGAAGTGGCTCAGGGACGTTTGCGAGGGAAGGCACGCTGGATGGAATGTCACCGCCTTCTATGAGGTCGATAAGATTGCGCGCTTCCTGCGCATAATCTTCGACGGTTTCGGGTTGTGTCTGCTCGACGGACTCAACGCGTCGGTCGACGTAGTCGAGGCTTGCCTGACGCATGCTTTCGATGGGCTGGGCCAATTCGACGAATAGCTGGGGGTCTTCCACCTCGCTACGGAGGTAGGACGTGACGCTGGTGATTATTCCGTCCAACTGGGTTTTGAGGTATGGGACGGGTATGACATCTTTCGCAAGACTGTCGAACTCATCGGCGTCCATACCGAGGTCGTCTCGAAGTCCGCCGACTTCTTCGCTATTGCCAATCTCAGAGATGAGTCCTGCCTGGATGGTCTCGTAGGAGTTGTTTTCTTCCAACACCTGGGTGTAGAAGGAAGGCTCCAGCAGGGTGGTGCGGACCTTGGAGGCGGCAAGGAAGGAGAGAAAGCTGACGCAGATAACGACGGCGAAAAGGAGGGAGGCTAGGGTGCGTACGGAGGCCTCTAGCATGGGAGAGGGGCGGACTTGTACGGCTCAGGCGCCGAGTTAAGCTGCCGAAGGAGGGGATTTAGATGATGGGAGTTTGCGGGATTCAAGGCAGTTAGATTGTACACCATGCAAGCGACAGGTGTGCTGCGTCCTCGCTTGTGGCATTCTGCAACGTTGGCGGGGTAGAATCGCCTTCATGTGCCAGGACGACGCCCCAAGACGGTGAGACAGGACACGTTTGCTTCGCGGATGCTGGGCGCCCTCCAGCATGCCGAATTCCGCCGCTTGTGGGTTGCCACGGCCTTCTCGCAGTCGTCGGCGTGGGCGCTGATTGTGGCCCGTGCCGCGCTGGCGCTGAACGAGACGGGGGCTTCCAGCGCCGCCGGAATCGTGACCTTCGCCGCGATGATGCCTTCGGTAGTCATGTCGCCGGTGGCGGGCTACCTGGCCGACAGGTTCGACCGCAGGCGGGTGCTGGCCGCCGCCTACGGGGTGAACCTAGTCCAGAATCTAATCCTTGCAGTGCTTGTCATTACCGGCACCATAGAGTTCTGGCACCTGGTGATATTGTCTACGGTCAATGGATTCGCGCGGGCAACCCAGATGCCGGCGGCGCAGGCGCTTCTTCCCAACCTGGTGCCCAAGAGCAAACTGGTAAACGCGGTGGCGTTTCACCACGCAACGCACCAGGCGAGCAAGCTGACTGGGCCGCTCTTCATACTGCCGGTGGTGCTTTTGGGCTATGGCGAGTGGGCCTTTGTAATCTCGTTGGGGTTGTACGTGGTGGGCCTGCTCCTGGTGCTGCGGATTCGCACCGTTTCGAGGGGGGTAGTGGACCGCAGCCGGAGCGCCTTCAGCAACCTGGTGGAGGGCTTGTCCTTCGTCTACCACCACAGATTGCTGCTGCCCATGTTTCTGGTGGTGATTGCCCACTGCGCATTGACGATGTCCTACGAGACGCTGTTTCCGGTGCTTTCCAGGGACAATCTGGGGCTGATGGAGGGCACCGAGCTGTACAAGGGGGGTAACCTGCTGATGATTGGGGTTGGCGCGGGGTCGCTGGTGTCGTCTTTTGGCATTGCGGGGCTGGGGAGCAACGCAATTCGGGGCAGGACCTTCTTTGTGCTTGGGGTGCTGAGCGGGTTGACGCCGCTGTTCATGGGGCTTTCCTTCAACCTGACCACGGCTGTCATCGCGGCCTTTGGCGTAGGGTTCTCGCAGGCGGGGTTTATGACCCTATCCAGCGCGATGGTGCAGCAGGTTGTGCCTGACGAGATAAGGGGGCGGGTGTTGGCGGTGTACAGCTGGCACATTCAGGGGGCGATGGCGAGCTTCAACCTGGTGAATGGGATTCTGGCGGACACGGCTTGGCTGAACGCCACGCGGGTGCTGGGCGGATTCGGGTCTATTTTCACGGGGATGATGACCCTGAGCGTACTCAACCGTCCACTGCGGGGACTGTATAGTCGGGGCATCGTAACTCGTGCTGCTGCCGAGGCGCTTGCGGAACGGTGAGGCAGAAACTGCAGGGAGAGCATCGAGGATGAACAAGCTGACTAATCAGGCGGACAGGCTCATTGACGGCCGGGGAGGCGTTTCTGAAGAGGGCATGGCCGTTGTAGTAGAGGGGGATGCGATTTCCGGCGTTGTGCCCGTTGCCCAGTTTGGGGATTCCGTTGACCCTTCCTGTGTAGTTCGTTTTTCCGGAGCGACGCTTCTGCCGGGGCTGATTGACGCTCACACGCATACCAACATGGCGGGCCGGGGTCGCAGCGGTGAAGAGGCGATTGCCGACGGGGACGACCTGATGCTGCTGCGTTCGGCCCGGAACGCGGGGATTGCGCTTCGGAGCGGGGTAACGACTATGTGCGACAACGGGGCGTGGCACAACACGGGACTGTCGCTGAAGCGGGGCATCGAGGAGGGGGAAGTTGATGGGCCGATGATGCTGATCTGCGGACGGCCCATTACCGTCACGGGAGGGCACTTGTGGTTCATGGGAGGCGAGGCCGACGGGGTGGATGGAGTGCGGACGGTCACACGGCAGCTAATCGAGGAGGGGCCGGACTTCATCAAGGTGATTGCGACGGGGGAAGCACGCTCACCAGCTATCCGTACCGTCCTGCATTCGGGGTTGACGAGCTGAAGTCAATCGTGACGGAGTCGCACAACCGGGGTCGGTTCGTGGGGGCGCACTGTCGCTCGAACCAGGGGATGCGGAACGTGCTGGAGGCGGGGCTGGACGCTATCTGCCACGCTTTCTTCACTGACGAGGAGGGCAATGCCAGTTACGACGCGGAGATTGTGAAGCGCATCGTAGACCAGGGGGTGTGGGTGAATCCGACGCTGCACATAGGCAGAAGCCATCTATGGGTGCTGGAGGCCAAGCAGTAGTCCGAGGGGCTGACGCCGGAGGAGGAAGGGAAGCTGCTGTCAGGGTATGAGCATCGCAAGACGCGGTTGGAGCAGGTGAGTCGGATGGTGGATGCGGGGGTGCGTCTGATTGCGGGTTCCGACTGCGGGTGGGGCACATACCCCTTCGGCCAGCTCCACTATGAGCTAGAGTGCATAGTTCAGGGGGGTCTGACGCCGATGCGGGCTATTCTGTCGGCGACGAGTCATGCGGCGGAGGCGCTGGGGATTGGCGACGGGGTGGGGGAGCTGACTGCGGGAAAGAGGGCGGACCTGCTGGTGGTGGAGGGGGACCCGTCGGTGGAGATTCTGGACCTGACGGAGGTGCGAGCGGTGTTCAAGGGAGGGGAGCTGTTGGTGGGGTAGCTATCGCGGAAGGCGTGCGTGGGGATGCTCAAAGAGAGAGGGGGCTAAGGGGCTAGGCCTTGCCGTTGGGAGGGGGTATGGTGAAGTCCTCGCCGCGGGCCTGGGCGTCCTTCCAGCTTGCGTACCAGTCTTCCCACGTTTGCTGATTTTCGGCGCGACCCTCTTCTCGGCCTTCCGCCAAGAGCTTGTTGCGGAACTTTTTGGTTGCCCATTTTTGAAAATAGTGAGCCATTACCATAGCGTACCTCGCAATTTCAGCCTATTCGAAGGACAGGCCCGTGGATGCAGTGACTACGCATGCCGAGCCGACGAATCCTCCAAAGGATGTTTCAACTATGCCCTTTGCGAGACCAATTTCTCTAGCAGCCTGTCCGAGAAACAATGTACTAAACGAATATCGTTTTTTAAGCGAGTCTGTGTGTCTAATATAGGCAAAGTACACTCATTTCTTGTGGGAAACAATGCGATTCTTAACGCTAATGGTCACTCAAAAGCATTCCTCGGACAGGCTGCTAGTGACGACGATGGTCTCCCCAAAGACCAGCAGAACTACGTAGAATCCGAAGTCCCAATGTCGGTAAGCGGAGACCAGGGTCCAGATGGATTCCCCCCGTGGGCTTTTCGTAAGAGGATCCTTTTCGTCGGGATTATTCGGTTCAGCGATGGCGGTCTCCCTCTATGTTGATGGCCAATGGAGGCTGCCGCGGGGAATGTAGAACAAAAGACGGGAGATGTCAACGGGCATTATGGGAGGCAAGAAGACGAAGGAACGCCGTGACAGATGTTTGGTATTGGGATATTATTGGCCGAAAACTAGGAAGGACGCCATGACTCTTCCCGTTGTCTATACCATTCAGTTCTGCCCCGCTTGCGACAAGCTGCGTGAAACCTGGGACAGCCAGGGCATCGAATACGTGGAGAAGCGGGTGGACGAGAGCCAGGAGGCCTTGGACGAAGCGTTGGAATGCGGCAGTGCGGTGCCCATCATCGTCTATCCGGACGGGCGCATCGAGGAAGGGGAGTTTGAAGGCGTCCACGGTTGAGACATCGGCTGACGGGCCGTGGGCCCGGATAGGAGGGAGACCATGACAGAGAAGACGACTGTCGTTACGCCCCAGAGGTTCGCGCAGGGGTATTCCTACGAGGAGTACCTGTCGCAGATAAAGGTGAACAAGCTGCGATTTCAGCAGTACTTCGGCGAGTTTGACCCGGATGAGGGGGAGGTCAAGCGATTCCGCAATCTGACGCAACGGACGGGAGGTCCAGCCAAGGTGCTTGCTATCGGTGAGGACTGGTGTCCGGATGTGTACCGCGGGCTGCCGACGATGGCGAAGCTTGCGGACAGCGCGGGGGTAGAGGTGCGGGTGTTTCCTCGAGACTCCAACCTGGACGTGATGAACGAGTTTTTAAAGGAGGGGAAGTACCAGTCCATCCCCGTTTTCGTGTTCTATACGGAGGGGTTGGACTACATCTGCCACTGGATTGAGAGGCCGGTGGTGGCGGACCGGGAGTCGGAGGAGATTGAGGCTTCCATCCGCGAGGAGAAGCCCGACCTGGACGACAGGCAGTTCGGCATTGAGCGTCGGAAGCGTGTCAGCCAGCGTTTTCCGGAATGGCAGCAGGCGACAGTGAGGGAGATAAACGAGATACTGGAGGGGGCGATGGCGGGTTAGGGCGTGGGCAAGGGCGGTTGGAGGGATCACCCCCATCCCTTGGACAAGCTCAGGGCAGGCTCTAACCTTCCCCCGTCAAGGGAGAAGGGAAGGAAGAGGAGATTGGATTAGATTAGCTAGATGGCCGGAGGAGAGAAATGAAATTTGGGATGAACCACATTCACATCAAGGCGGCAGACCCTAGGAGCACGGCCCGGTGGTACGTGGAGAAGTTTGGCGCAACGATTGCTGCCGAGGCGGAGATGGCAGGAAGCCTTACGGTGCGCACGGACTTGGGAGGGGCGCGAGTGAACATTACGCAGGCTTCACCGGAGAGCCTGCCAGCGGGTTCGTCGGACCCGCACATGGGGTTGGAGCACTTTGGCATAGAGACAGATGACATCGAGACGGCGATGGCGGAGCTGGAGTGCAAGGGGGTGAAGGTGCTGGAGGGGATCCGGCCGCTGCCCAACGGGATGAGAATTGCCTTTGTGGAGGCGCCGGACAACGTGCGTGTGGAGATAATGCAGGTTCCGTAGCCCAGTGGAGTCTCACACGGGTCGAATGGATATGGTGGGATTGCCCGTCGGACTTCAGTGGGGCAGAGAGCGGGACTGTATTGGGTAGACCCTGGATTGGGGCTCTGTTGGCGCTGACACTGGTTTGCGTTGGGCTTCTGATGGGTTGCGACGATTAACCTCCGCCTCGCCCGATGACAACGCCGACGGCCACACCGAATCCGACGCCAAAGCCTACCCCAACACCAACGCCCACGCCGACGGCGACGGCTACACTGACACCGAGTCTCACGCCAACGCCGACGGCCACACCGACTCAAACGCCAAATCCCACTCCTGAACCAACGCCAACGCCGGAGCCCTCCCCTGCTTCGGATCCAAGAGATGAAGCCGCTTCCAACCTGTCGGAATCTCTGCCGTGGTTCAAAGATCCGGAGGAGGGGTTAGAAACCGGAGCGGCTGAGACACCCATCAACCTATGGCTTGTTGACGCCACCCTCGCTCAGCAGACAGCCGCGCTCCCGTGGGTTTTGGATGGGGTGGAGAACGGTGAGCTAGATGTGTTGAGAAGCTTGCAGAAATTGTCCGTGGCAGGTAGCGATCTGGTTAAGCGAGTTATTGAACTGCCGTGGTTGGTGGATGGCGAGACAGAGGAAGAGAGGTTAGCCCTTGAATTCCTCACTTCACTTTCGTCGCTCCACCTTGAAATGGCCAGAGGGTTGTTGGCTATTCCCTGGTTAGGCGACGAGACAACGAAGGCCGAGAAGGATGCTATTTATTCACTTCAGGGGATAGCTTCGGCAGACCTGGAACTCGCCGTTTTTGTTGTTGGGCATTCCCTGGTTAAGCCCGAATCCACCGAAAGGAGTAGGGTCGGCGTTGGGATAGGAGACGAGGGATTCCGGGCACGACCGTCAGCGCGCATTTCAGGTAGATAGACCGCCGGTGGGCCACTGATC
>DAOUKX010000075.1:0-18048 GCA_034420855.1 Dehalococcoidia bacterium | reverse complement strand
CGCGTCCTTAAGGGACGACTCTGAGTCGTTAACGGCGACGTCCATCGCCTCAAGGTACGCTGCGACGGAACTTTCTGCCGGAGCGCCTTCAACGGCGTCTGGTGGGACGCCGAATGCGGGTACGCTCTCATTTTCCGCAGTCAACGCTTCAAGCAGGCCTTCCAAAGCCGATGACTCGGCGTTTGCCGCCCGCAAAAGCATTGCGGCCTTGTCCTCAACGGCCTTCGTATCTGGCAGCCTTCTGACGTCATTTACAATGTCGCCAAAGGCCTCCGAGAGAGCCTGGATGCGCGAGGCAAGCAATTCATCGCTCAAGTTGCCGGATACCTGCAGAAAAATTGCGAAGTCGTCGTGAAACTCGGTCCAGGCGTTAATGACCAGCTCGAACGTAGCGGAAAACTCCTCCACGTTCCGTCTCCCATGCGGGTCTGTCATATCCTCGAGCTCTTCCCGCAGATCCTCAAACGTGTCTTCCACTGTACGTTGTGCGTTGGTCGATTCGGAGCGAACGGTCTCAACATTTTCAAACAGCGAAAGGACATTGGGCTGCCAATGGTCCCGAAGCTGGCGATAAGCCATTTCCTCAGCCTCAGCTGCGGCAATCAAAGTGTCGGCCAGCTTCCTGGTTTTCTCGGATCTGGGCAGGTACCTGGCGCTCGTTGTCAGGACGTTAAAGCTTACGGCGAAGTCCTGCAGCGCCTCCTCAACGGAGTTCCTGTTGCAGGACGTCAGGCTACTGCGCCAGGTGTCGAAGTCACGGTGAAGCTGGTCCCAGTCCTGTTCAATCACCTGGCGTTGTGTGGAGAATTCCTCCAGCTTAATCAAGTCTGACGCCGAAAGAGGCTTCACGGCCTGAGTGGGTGATACGGTCGGAAGTGTTACCGGGACTGTTTCAGGACTACTGTCAGCTCTGCAGGCAAACACCGCGGCCAATAACAGAAGGGCTGCAGGCAGGAACATGTACCAACGTAGTCGTGATTTCATGGCCTATCTGCGTACCCCCGTATAGTCGTTTATCAAGTCCCGCCTGAACCCTCCGTCAAGGAGGACTTCCACGGCATTTGACAAGGCTTCCGTAGAATCTCCCAGAATCACCAGCACGTGACGATCCTCTTCCCGATGGAGCAGCGTAATTGCCGTCTCGTCCCGTTCCATCTCCAGCGCATTGGGGAAGCTCACAACGTCCTCGTCTATGCCAATGCCGCGGTTGAGAAGATATCGATTCACCTCGACGGCATCATCATAAAGTCCCAGGAATACGGCGTCGCGGCCGACATTTTCAACAGCCCTCATTTGGGAGGACACGCCAAACCCGGAAAGCCCGTTCCTCATCTGCAAGCCACTATCCCAAACCGCATCCCGGTTCACCAGAATATCAATGCCTTCTTCGCCGCCGTCCCTGAAGAAGTGGGGAAAATCGGCCAGGCTGAAACTCTTCTGACTATCAGTCAAATAATCGGCCAGATTGGATAGCAGCCTGTCATTGTCCAGGAAAGAGTTGTAGGGCGGCACCATGAATGTAAAATCACCAATGGCCAGAACGTTGCGGCGGTCTCCCCGGGCGATGGGATAGAAGTCCTGGTCTGCTTCAATCAACGATGATCTTGTATTCACGTCGGTCACGGCTATTCCCGGCCCTGAAGAACGTATAGAGCCGGCAATGTACAGTGCAATCCCTTCCAGGCCGTTGGTGAGGATGTCGGGCTGAAAATCCCTGACGAATATATGCCGGAAGTTCCGGTCGTATTCCACGGTGTTGAAGAGATAGTCGGACCTGAACTCCAGGCCGAACCTCTTAGCCAGGTCGTTTATCCTGTTAGGCCGGGTAGGGTCTGACACCAGCAGCAGCTTCCCGCCTCTGTCGACAAAGCGCTCCACCGCATCCACCTCCGCCTCCGTGTACGCCTCCTGAGGCAGCATGACCAGGAAACTGTCGGCCTGTTTAAGCTTGTCCTCCAGCAGGCTCAATGTTCCCGGATGCTCTCCCAAGTCTGTTCCATCGACAATATCAACATCGTAGCCCCGGTTGGCCACCCAGGCACTCAGGGTCACAATCTCGCTCTCCGCAAAGAAATTCTCATGGAATGCGTCGATCACAACCAAGCCACCCTGAATGCGGGTCGTGCCGGAATCCGTGGCAGGCGCAGCCGTTAGCTCCGGGGCAACTATCTGTTCGAATGGGATGTCGACAGAGGGGGAAGGGACGTAGTTCCCCCGGTAATGGAAAAAGAAAAGACCGGCAAAAGTAGCTCCGGCTGCAATCGGCAGCAGGCTAAGGAGCAGCAGTTTACGAACCATGGCCCACGTAAAGGTAGTACATATCCGGGCGGTGAATGTCCAAGGGGAATTCCGGCAGAGGGTCCTCCTCCACCAGACCAAGGTTTCCGTTTAGCATCATGGCCCGCAGAGCCTGGAGGGCAGCAAAGCTGTTGCGGGCGCCGTTGCCGGAGGCGGGCGAAAATGCGTTGTCCTCCCCGCCTATCTCCTCCGATACGAGAGACAACACACCCGCGAGGCCGGGGTCGCCATCCGATTCTCCAAGCAGCGGCGGGAGGATTCTCTGGAGTTCCTCCAACTGCTGCCGCAGAACTTCAAAGTTCACGTCCACAAATTCGTAGTTGGAGATTCCGGCTAGTTCTGCCGTCTTTCGTATGGCGTCACTCTCTCCTCCAATTTCGTCTACCAACCCCAGCCTGACGGCTGTCATTCCGGGATAGACCCTTCCTTCAACCAGCTCATCCCTGGAAATACGCAGCCTATCTCCACGTTCACTCACCACCATTTGGCCGAAGGACGTCTTTAACATGTCAACAGTGGCCATACGGTCTCGACGGGTGAACCCCGCCGCCTTGTAGGGACTGCTGACGACCATCGTCTCGTCAGGCAGCTCGGGTATGAGGGGCCCTACAGTCGTAACTACCCCCACATTGCCAATGAGGGAGGAAGATTGGGCGTAGGAATGGGAGCCCCCCATGGCCATCATATACGCCCCGCTGGCGACGAGATCGCCCATGACAATCACCACCGGCTTCTCCTCGCGCAGTTTGCGGGTCTCGATGTACAGCCGCTCACTGGCGCCGGCCACCCCGCCGGGGGAGCTCAAGTTGAGCACCACACCCTTTATGGAGTTATCCCTGCGGGCGTAGTTGATCAGGTCGCCAATGGCGAGGGCCGAGGTCTCGCTGATGACGGTGAACGGCACGTTTATTATGCCTATTTTGGGCGTGCCTGGGGTCACGTTGAAGAAAATCCAAATCCCGGCGACAACGCCCAATGCCACCATAACCGGCGTAATAACATACCAGCCTGTCAGGATTCTACCTATTGCGGATAGAATTCGGATGCCCCACCTCAATCAGATGGAAATTGCTGGCACGTCGGAAGCCAGAGGAGGACATCCGACAGAGCTTTAGCATTCTTCACATTGTACTTCATGCGCATTTCGCTGGTTATTACGCCTTGACAGATTCCCTCAAACTGAGACTCCGTCCACGGCACGGCATTGTAGCACAACCGAATGCCCCGAGTCGCAGGTAAAATGGCAAATTCTACGGTATGCTTACACACCTCTCTTGAATGTACCAGGCCTCTTTGAATCTCCCAAAAGTCTGATACGATTGTGATATAGGAGTGGATCTCAAGATAATGGCCCCTTTCTTCAGGGGAGGATGTCAGAAGCACAGGTTGGCCAGCGATGGATGAAGCATTAGTATTTGCGGTTCTGGCTCTCGCCCTCCTCATGTTCGTGTGGGGCAAGTGGCGTTACGACATCGTTGCCCTTGCCTCCCTTCTGATACTGGCTGTGCTAGGCATCGTCCCACCCTCCCAGGCCTTCCTGGGATTCGGCCATCCCGCGGTTGTCACCGTGGCGGCCGTCCTTATTCTCAGCCGCGCCCTGTACAAGTCAGGCGTAGTCGACGTTATTGCCGGGTGGTACCTGCGCATCCCCAGCTATCTTCCGCTGCGAATCTCCTCCCTGGCTTCCTTTGGCGCCTTTCTCTCGGCGTTCATGAACAATGTGGGCGCCGTCAGTTTACTCATGCCCGTCGCGATGCGGGTTGCGGGAAGGAGCAAGCACCCGCCGTCGCTTTTCCTGATGCCGCTGGCATTTGCTTCTCTTCTCGGCGGAATGATCACGCTGATAGGGACCCCGCCGAATATCATCGCATCCAACTTTCGAGTGGAAGAGAGCGGCGTACCCTTCAACATGTTCGACTTTGCCCTGGTTGGCCTGGGAGTGGCCATAACGGGGGTGGCATACATTGCCCTGATCGGCTGGCGTCTCCTGCCGTCACGCAGCGCCCCCCTCAGTCTGGGCGACGCACTGCACATCGAGGACTATATGACGGAGGTGCGGGTGCCCGAGGATTCCCGCTTTGTGGGAAAGCTTGTGCGCGACCTGGAAGAACTCGCGGAAGACGACGTGGCAATTGTCGGGCTTCTGCACAGGGGCGTAGTCCACGGCGCCCCCTCCAGCTACCAGATTATCGACGCCAACGACATATTCATAATCGAGGCGGACCCCGAGGACCTGAAGGGCTTTGTGGACAAGACGGGTTTCGCGCTTGAAGGCTCTGCAAGGGACATTCAGGCAGAAATCGACGAGACGCTGACCGGGAGGGACGTGGCAATGGTTGAGGCCATCGTTGGGCCGGACAGTCGCGCTGAAGGCGGTAGCGCCCACGGACTGCACCTGCACGAAACTTTCGGCGTTAACCTGCTGGGAGTGTCCAGACGCGGCACCAGCTTCATGCGCCATCTGGGAGGCGTGATATTCAAGGTGGGCGACGTCTTGCTGCTTCAGGGAAAGAGGGACCTGGTGCAGAGGGCGCTGCCCCGCCTCGGGCTTCTTCCCCTGGCGCAGCGGGAGCTTCGCATCGGGCAGCAGCGCCAGTTGCTTTTCCCGCTTTCCGTGTTTGTCACAGCCGTGGTGCTAACGTCCCTTGGTGTGTTGTCGATTCAGATTTCCTTCGTGGCCGCCGTTGCGGTCCTGTTGATTTTCCGGTTTCTAAGTCTGGAAGCGGCGTACCAGGCCGTCGACTGGCCCGTCATCATCCTGCTGGGAGCGATGATTCCCGTGGGAGAGGCCCTTGAGACCACGGGCGGAGCGGCACGGATCGCCGTGCTACTCACGGACTTGGGCAATGCGCTGCCTCCGTGGGCCATGCTTGGCATTATGCTGGTGGCGACAATGCTGCTATCCTCCATAATCAACAACGCCGCCGCCGTGATACTCATGGCGCCCATAGGCATGGGTGTGGCGGGCACCCTTGGCGCATCCACTGACCCGTTTCTCATGGCCGTAGCTATTGGAGGCTCGGCGGCATTTCTGTCCCCCATAGGACACCAGTCCAACACCATCGTGATGGGACCCGGAGGCTACCAATTTGGCGACTACTTCAAAATGGGCCTGCCCCTGGTGGTGGTCATAGTTGCCGTTGCCATCCCTCTGTTGATGTGGGCATGGCCGATGGGGATCTAGCAAGGGGCCAGAAGCGTATTCCAGACAAATCATAGCAAGTCCTTGAGAGCATGCTTGAGATGCCCGTACCGTTGAAGAATGCTTAGAATGCTTGCGGCGGCTGCCGTATTCATGGCCGTCGCCAGTGTAACCTTTGCCCTGACGTGGCCATCTGCATCGCCCAATGGCGACAACGGGCAGATTACCGGACTTTATGAAAACGACCCGGAGGGTTTCTCCGTGGTCTTGCCCGTGGGTTGGGTTGGCACTGAAAACGAGACCAAGACGCCGCTGCTATCTATCACCAGCACGGAAGATGTGCCCGAAGCGGCAGCCGAAATCTGGATTTTCTCCCGGAGCGACGATTCGCCGGCTGAAGCGTGGCTCAACAGCCAGATATCCCGAATAGGGTTTGAGGAACCCCGTCTCAGCGAACCCGCCATCTACGAGGGCGCTCTGTCGGGGCACCGGGCCGTCATGGCGTATACACAGAGCAACGGCAATGTGCTGCTTCAGATGTGGACGGTCATCTTTCGAGGCCCCCAGGTGTTTCTTCTCCGCACAATTGCGCAAGAGGAGACATGGCCTGCCGTTCAGCCTTATGCCAACGCCTTCATGGAGAGTTTCTCCCTCGGGTCGCCGGTATTTTTCGGTGCGGCGCAGGAGGACTCGCTGTTCCAGTACTGGGGTGAGATTATCACCATTGACCCGGCGCTCTCCCAGCGTGGGGCCGGCGACATGGTCGGCGCAATCTTCAGCGGCCTGGTCAAGCTGAATAGCCGGCTGGAGGTCGTGGAGGACATGGCGGAGGGGTGGGAAGTATCCAACGACAGGACCGTTTACACCTTCAAGCTGCGGGACAACGCCCGATTCCATGACGGACGCGCCGTGACGGCCCATGACTTCAAATACTCCTGGGAGCGTGCCCTGCATCCAGACACGGAATCGACCGTGGCCGAGACATATCTCGGTGACATTGTGGGTGCGAAAGCTATTGTGTCCGGGGAGGCGGAAGCGCTGGAGGGTGTGCGCGTGCTGGACGACCTGACCCTGCAGGTGACCATCACGGGTCCGTTTCCCTACTTCCTGGCAAAGCTGACCTATCCCACGTCCTTTGTGGTTGACCGGGCCAACGTGGAGACGGGCGAGAACTGGACCGATGCTCCGAACGGAACGGGAGCCTTCAAGCTGAAGGAGTGGAACAAGGACCACCTCCTTGTCCTTGAGCGCAATGAAGACTGGTACGACGGCGCCCCGGCCCTGGCTCACGCCGTCTATCGCATCTTTGCCGGAAGATCCATGCAGTTGTACGAACGGGGCGAGATTGACCTGACGAGCGTCGGCATCCATGACATCGACCGGGCCCGTGATCCCGCAAACGCCCTGAACGCAGATTTGAGGGAGGGGACTGCACTGTGCACCTACTATCTGGGGTTCAACGTGTCCCAGCCTCCCTTCGACGATCCCAAGGTGCGACAGGCGCTGGCCCTCGTCCTGGAAGTGGAGAAACAGGTTGCAGTCACATATAAGGGCCTCTCGAAGCGTGCGGCGGGCTTCGTGCCTCCGGCAATGTTTGCCCACAACGAGTCCCTTGAGCCCTCACCCTTCGATCCGGAAACCGCCGTCAGATTGCTTGAAGAGTCTGGTTACGGCGGTACCGAGAACCTGCCACCCATCCAGTCCTTTTCCAATAACGACGCCATCCACTGGGCGTGGCGTGAATATCTGGGCCTGGAAGTGGAAGCCGTTACCGTCTTTGAGTTTGCAGACTTTCTTGAAAGGCTGGACAACAAGGAGCTGGCAGTCTTTACCACCGGGTGGTGCGCCGACTATCCAGACCCTCAGAACTTCCTGGACGTGCTCTTTCACAGCGAGAGCGAGGGAAACCAGTTTGACTATAGCAACGAACAGGTAGACGCGCTGCTGGAGCAGGCAGCCGTGGAGGAGGACCCAGGCAAACGCGCAGAGTTATACCAGGAGGCGGAGCGTCTCATGTTTGACGACTGGGTAGCCGTACCCCTGCGACACAGCACCCGGAGTGTACTGGTGCGTCCCTACGTGAAGGGGTATGAGCTGACGCCAATCGGCATTCCGCAGCTTCAGAACATCTCGATAGAGCGTGGACCGTGACGCGACCGAGTCTCTTCACTGCCTTCCTGCTCATTGCAGTGCTGGCGATGATTGCCTGCGATCCTCCGACGCCCACGTCCACCTCCACCCCGGAAGGAACGTCAACCCCCGTTCCTACTCCCAGCCCGGCCGTCACTCCTGCATCTATACCCACACCGTCGTCCACCCTGACTCCGGTGGCTTCACCCACAGCAACTCAATCCCCCACGACAACCCGGCCCGCGCCTATGCCAACCGTACAACCCACGGCTGAACCTGCGCACACGTCTGCCCCAACCGTCGCACCGGTGGTTACGGTCACGCCTTCGCCTAAACCCACACCCGTCCCAACGGTTGCTCCGCCTGAGGAGCAGCCGCAATTCAGCGTTTCCATAGACCATGCTACGCTGCAATTCCCGGATTCCGTGTCATTTCACATGGAGGGACGCAGCCAGCGGCGCATTGAGTCCGTTGACCTGGAATTCGGCGTCAACCCAGTATTTTCGTGCGCTTCCATCTCTTACTGGACGGCGCGGGCGGACCTGGAGCCCGGAGAAGATGTATCAGTGACGTGGGAATGGGATATGCGACGCAGCGGCTCCATACCTCCCGGGTCTACTATCTGGTGGCGCTGGCGGCTGACGGACGAGGAGGGACAGGAGGTGCTGACGCCACGTCAGCAAACGAATTTTGCCGATGATAGATTCAACTGGCTATCTCATACTGACGGAAACGTAACCTTAAACTGGTACTCCGGCGGGGAAGACTTCGGACAGCGTATCGCGGACGGGGTGCGCACCGGACTGGAGACGCTCAGGCTGGGCAAAGAGCTTGTCGCATCAATCACGGTCTTCGTATATGAGAGCTCCGAGGATGTGCGCGGGGCTGTGCTTTTTGCCCAGGAGTGGACCGGGGGGCTGGCCTTTGTGCGCCAGAACATCATCCTGATTGCCGTGGACCCGGATAATTTCGATAACGACTTGCCAGGAGTCGTCCACGAGTTGGCCCACCTTCTGGTAGAGGAGGTCACCTTCAACTGTTTCGGCGGGCTTCCCACGTGGCTCAACGAAGGCCTGGCAGTATACGCCGAAGGCGGTCTTCCCGCATCTCAGAAGACCGCCCTGGAAGAAGCAATCGCGGAGGACGACCTGATCAGTCTGCCGAGCCTGAACAGCAACTTCCCCGTGGGCCATTCACGGGCCATTCTGTCATACGCGCAGAGCTACAGCCTGGTAGCTTACCTGCTCAATACTTACGGATGGACCAGGATGCAGGAGCTTCTCGCCATCTTCTCGGAAGGTTCAACGGACGAGGAGGCCCTACGGCAGGTCTACGGTCTGGAGTACATAGACCTGGAGACGGAGTGGCGGCAGTCCCTGGGATTGCCGCAGCGCTCAGGCGGGTAACGATTCAGTCAGCGGTGGCCGTCCGCTTGAGGACGATTCACGCAGGCTCCGCCACAAACACCGGAATCCTGCGGGGAGTCCGCTGCTGCATCTCGTCGTAGGGTGGATACGCCGCTGCTGCCAGGTTCCACAACCTGGCCCGCTCGTCGCCGTCCACCTCGCGAACCCGCATTTCGTAAACTTCCGTCTCATCCCGTATCTGCACGTTGGCATCGGCGCGAAGGTTGTAGACCCATTCGGGATTCCTGGGTGAACCGCCAACGGAGGACACCAGCACGTAGTTGTTTCCATCCTTCACGCGCATCAGCGGCGTTTTGCGAATGGCGCCTGTCTTATTCCCACGGTTGGTGACGATTATCACTGCCAATCCCGTGTCGCGAAGCGTGGTCGCCTCCGTTCCGCCGCTGGCCTCGTACCGCTCCACCTGCTCGCGTACCCAGTCCGTGGGAGAGGGTATGTATTCTTTCATCTGCCGCTTATCAGGCTTTCCACTTTGAATATGAACTGCGCGGGTTTTCCGTAGTGTGCAGACCACGGCCCTGGGGCGAAACGCCGGCCATGAAGGGGTGCGGCTTGCCCCAGTCTGTGCGTCTGGAGTTGTACTTAGGCGCCCGAATCATCGTTGAAAAGCGATTCGGGCGCCATCCGTAAATTATGCGTTGAAGACCTGCAGTAGGCGGTTAACCATGAAGGTGGTCGTTTCACCGTTGTCCGAGCCTCCGGTTATTGCCCAGACAGCCCAGCCAATTAAGCCGCTTGTGATCGCCACCGGAATGAAGGCCAGGACAATCACAAAAAACGCTCGCCACGTAGAGGTGTAGTCCAGGCTCTGGCGCACGGCGACAATCATCGCGATTATGGTCCAAACCAGTCCGACAAGAACGAGGATGGGCCCAAGCACGGGAATAAACAGGAACACATTCAGGATCCGGGGGGTTTGGGCGAACCCCGTGCACCGGGCCAACTGTCCCCAGTCTGCCTCTGTCTGCTCAGTCTTCAGCAACGTGGACCCGATAAGCCAGGTGAAAAGCGCCCACAGCGCCCAGCCAATGATGCCCCAAACTATGCCGTTGATCAGTGCGGCGACCAGGTTCATATCGTCGCCTGCCAGCAACTGACCCACGAAGCTGGCGATAGAAACCAGAATGATAACCAGTAATGCCTGAATAGTTGCTCCGCTATCATGCTCAACTTCTTCGTAAGTTTCAGCATTCAGTCGGGCGGCTCCGAGCATTCTTCCTATCATAGGATGACTGCACCTCCACTAATTTGCGGTTCGGATGCCGCAGGGCTCTACGGAGCATCCTTCACGCTTCGCTCATCTTATCACAAAATTGTGAGCACAATGCATTATGAAAACCATCTGCGTCCAATAGGACGATTACCAGCCCGTGCCCCGGCGGAAAGTCTCAGTTCCCCTGCAGGTTGTGGCTGTTGACGCACACATTCTACTTTTGGTACTTTCCTATGCAGTCTTTGTAGTTTAGATACGTAGGGAGGAATGCATTTATGGCGTCGACTGTTGAGCGACTTAAAGATTTGATTGCCAAGAACCTCGAGGTAGACGGTAAGCCGATTGATACCGACAAGGCCATGACATCAAGTTTGACTGACCAGGGAGCAACTTCCATGGACCTGGTGTCCCTGGGGCGCGCGGTTCGTAGCGAATTCGGCGTAGACATGAGCGTAGAGGACTGCATCAGGATCCAGAACCTGACAGAGATGGCAGAGTTTCTGGACTCCAAGACCTCCTAGTCACCACCGAAAAAATTCGAGGGCATGCCATGTTCCTTCCGGCTCGGGAACGCTGGTGGCGTCCCTTTGACCAGTATGGTCGGGTTGCTGTCGCTTATGTGGACCTGGCGCCCAACCGGAGGCATGAAGCTTCTGCCCTGACATGGCTCGACGACAAGGAACTGGGGCGCTGGCGGAAGTTCGTTCATCCGGGCGCGCGTCGCAGATACGGCCTCTGCCGCGCAGCCCTGCGTGCGCTGTTGTGCGAGCGGCTGGGTTGCAGCAATGACCGGCTTTCCTTCGGGTTTTCCCGTTACGATAAGCCCTTTGCTTTGGTAGACTGTTCGCCGACTCCGGTGAGTTTTAACGTAAGCCATTCGGGAAACCACGGGCTGATTGCGTTAGCGTCGGAGGGGAGGATAGGCATCGACATCGAAGAACGCATCAGGCGGCGCGACTTTGATCGGTTGATTGAGGCTGCCTTCGGCGAGGATGAACAGGCTGCCTTGACCGGGGCGGATGGACAAGACAGGATATACTTGTTCTTCAAGCTGTGGACAATAAAGGAAGCTCTGATAAAGGCTTTGGGCACCGGACTTTCTTACGATCCCGCCAACTTTCAGGCGCCTTCACCGATGCGCCTGGGCGCGTCATCAGGCATCCATCGATTCGCGGAGCTACTGGATATGACCTGGAGAGTTGCTGATCTTGGCAACGAAGACTTTGCCGCAGCCATAGCTATTGAAGATAATCCATCGGCGAATGCGATGACCGATTCTGAAATCTACAGCGCCCTATCTCGTCGCAAGAGGCCGGTCCATTGACCGATAGCGCCGAACCCCGCTGGGTCCTGCCTGAGCCCCATTCCACCCATGACATGGTCATGGATGACGGCACAGTGGTCATTCTGCGGCGTCACGGAAACCCGTCGGGCACCAGGCTCGTTCTGAGCCACGGCAACAGTCTGTCTATCGACCTTTACTTCCCCTTCTGGTCCCTGTTGATGGAAGACTACGACCTGATTGTCTATGACCTGCGAAATCACGGGTGGAACCCCTCCAGTTCCCTGGAAAACCATAACGTGCCCTCATTGATTAATGACCACGACCGGATAATGGAGGGCATAGACGAACATTACGGCAATAAGCCCAAGATTGGCGTATTCCATTCCCTCTCAGCCCTTTCAACCCTGTTGTCACCCACCATGGGGAGCGCCTTTGCGGCCCTGGTCCTGTTCGACCCTCCCTTCTGGAATCCCGGCAGAAGCGATGCATTCTACGAAGGCCAAGCCACCCGTCTGGCGACAATGGCTAGCCGCAGGACCGTCAGGTTCAAGAGGAGAAAAGACTATGCCGACCTTCTCAGCTTCATCCCCACCTTGCGGTTCGTTCAGCCTGGAGTCTTTGATCTCTTTTCAAGGACCACGCTGAGAGAATGCTCCGACGGGCAGGGCTACGAACTCTGCTGCCCGCGGGAGTATGAAGCGCAGATGATTCAATACGCCCGTTCCTTCGCCGTTCTGGTGGACTTCGACGAGACGGAGTGCCCGACTAAAGTAATCGGCGCCGACCCCACCTTGCCCTATTCCTACCTGCCGACGCTCGCTCCCGGTCACGTGTTGACCGTCGACTACGATTTTCTGCCCGGCGCTTCCCATTTTCTCCAGCTGGAGCAGCCTAAACAGTGCGCCAAGCTGCTGCATGAGTTCGTCCAGGGCCTTAGTCTCGTCTGACCTCAAGTACGCCTGCAATAATGCTTCCCCCGTTGCCCATTCGTCCGTAACGACATGGTGACGGGCTAACGCTCTACTTTTACCGTCACAATGTCCATGCCGTGGTACTTCTGGTGACGGACTGAAGAGGCGTAGTGGCGGAGCAGGCGGAAGGAAATCTCCCTGTCGTCTATTACCTCCTCCTGTTCGTCCAGGAACGCCAACCGGTCTTCCAAATTTTCCTCCCCCTCCACCACGGAAACAAACTCGAGCTCAACCGCGCCCGCCTCCGGGCGCGCTACTATAAGCAAGCCGGGCGTCTTGCCGGCAGACTTCTCGTCGGCATATTCATTAACCGGCTGAAGAAGGCTGGTGACAGTTTCCTCTCCCGCCGATCTCAAGCGCACTGTTGAGTCTGTATTCCAGCCCATGCTTCCCGCCACGTCGTCAAGGAACTGATCGATTTTTGGCAAGTCATCCATAGCCAATCGCGCCCTTATGCGTTTCGTTTTTGCGCTCGTGAGATTCAGGAACATGGTAAGTCCAATAGCCGTTGCCGCCCCTGCCAGGACTCCGTTGCCAAGCAGCATATCCCACGGACTTGCCAGCACTCCGGTAAAGACGTTTTGACTCTGCAAGCCTATGCCCACGGCGAAGGAGACTCCAACCACGAACGCCTTGGAAGGGTCCATCCCCGTGCGCGTGATGCTCACCACTCCTTCCACAAAGAACAGCCCAAGGGCAATCAGGAGAAAGGCGCCCATTACCGGGCTTGGAACGGTGAGAAGCGCACCGGTTAACTTTGGAAAAAACACCATGACTATGAGCATGGCGGCAATGGCATATCCGACGGTGCGGGCCGCTACCCCGGTCAGGTTCACAAGGGAGGCTGTGAAGGACGAATAGAGCGAAGTGGGAGGAGTGCCGGCAATGCCGGAGAGGAACGTTCCAAACCCGTTCACGTAGATTGAACCCTGAAGGAGTCGAAAGTTCGTAGCCCGCGGACGACGGCGGGACAGACGTTGAATCGCCACACTGTCCCCAATGCCTTTTATAGCCTGGACCAGGGTAACTATCAGGAACATCGGGAGCAGGGCCCAGAATCCGGAATCGGGCGTGAGGTCAAGGCCTGGAAATCCCCCCGACGGGACACCCACCCAGCGGGCGTCGTAGAGACGGTCAAGCTCGTAGAGTCCGAGAGTGGCGGCTGCAATACATCCGGCGATTATTCCAATTATCAATGACCATGGACGCCAGGTTCGTGGCGCGCGCAGGGCCAGTACGACAGACAGCCCAACGGTAATCGCAGCCACGCCCAGGGCCGCTCCCGTAGATGCGCCCTCCGGCGCTTCCCTGACCCTGTCGATTGCGATGGGTACGATGGTAGCGGCAATCAGTATCAACACCGTGCCGGAGACCGTGGGGGTAATCACCCGTCGCAGGTGGGGCAGCCACGTGGCCACGATGAAGTAGAAGGCCGCCGCCAGTACAATCAGGCTCGCCAGCATGGGAGGCCCGCCCTCTGCCAGCGCGAGCACGGATACGGCGATATAGTTGGGCGTGACTCCCGTAATGACCAGGTGTCCGGCGCCCAATCGACCCAGGCGGGAGCATTGCAGGGCAGTGACGATTCCCACGATTATGAGCGTTGCGAATACGGACCAGGCCAGATATTCCTCGTTCTGGCCTGCGGCAATGGCGGTGATGGCCACCACCAGTACAGTGGGCGCCAGCACCAGCAGGACCCCCTGCACACCCACGACCAGCGACTCCCACAGCGAACACTTCTCCTCCGGCTCGAACCGGATGTGCTCGTTCAGTCCGCGTGACGACAATGGATACTCCCTTGAACTCTGCGTGGACTATTTCTTCGGCAACGGAGAGAATACGCCAAAATTCGTCCAAACCTCAAATTTTTGGCGAAGGGAAGTCCTGAAGTCGCTAGCGACTCCGACCCCTTGACGACTTCCTACGACGGCGCCTTGAGGGGACGCTTCGGCCCTTGATCTTGCCCGTCTCCAGGTATCGCTTCAGCAGCCAAGTGAGCGCCACGATGCCCAGGAGCACCAGCGCGGTGATGGTATCGCCTCGCCGGAAGGCCTCCCACGCGTCGCCCGCCAGGCTGGGAATGACGAAGGAGCCGATGACCACGGCCACCGCCACCAGAAGCACGCGGAAGGGATGGGTAAAAACGTGACCCCTCAGGATGGCGAGGGATGCGGCGACTACGAATGAGATTCCGAAGTAGAAGCTGAGCCCGAAGGCCCATTGCCAGAGGACGTACATGGTGGCGGCCGTAATGGGTACGGCCAACCATATACGGCCCTGTTCGAACCCGTACAGCCAACGGGCGCCGGCATCGCGGGCCTCCCTCGAAAGCCACCTGCCAATGAAACGCAGGATGGCGCGCCTCACTCGTTGCCGCCTTTCATCATTTCAGCCTCTATCGGTGCAAGCATTCACACTCAAAGGGATGATGAAAGAGCGGACTTTCGCACGTCAAGGGAAGGAGACGCCTGATTTGAGCTTTCCATCCCAAAGACACCTTGCGATTCACCCTACACGCTCACAACAGAGGGTTGACATCCCAGATAGTTTGTGTTACAAACTAGTTTGTACATACACGCTGAACGGAGGCGAAAATGGAACGACAGCACGGAGAACAGCGGCCCATTACCCCCGAGCAGGGGTGGGAGTCCATTCAGGGTGCCCTGGAGAGCTCTCGAAGCTACATGTACCTGGCCGGATGGACCACCATCACGCTTATGTGGGGCGCTTTGTACGCCATTGGATTCCTTTCCCAGTATACCATTGATACCCTCGCCGTTTCCTTTGCCGAAAGTTATCCCTGGTATCCCGCGCTTCTCTGGGGCGGCGTGGGACTCGTTGGGATGATTGGCAGCGCTACTATTGGACACCGTGCCAGCCGAAGTAATTCCCAAGGCCCTACAGCTACGGTAGCAGGTTTGCGCGTGTTCTTCTACTGGCTATCTGTCATTTCTGCCGCCTTCATCATCCCTGTGGCTTCCGGTATGTGGACGGATAACGCTGACGGCGCGGCCATCGGAGGTGTGGTAATCGGCGTGATTGCCCTGGGATACGTCCTGTTCGGCATAATGAGTCACCCAGCGGTTTCCATTGTCGGGGTAGGAATCGCCGCCTCCTACTATGTCCCATCCCACCTCTTTGGCGACATAGCCCCGGTTATATCTGCGGCGCTCATGCTGGCGTTGGTAGCTGTTGCCTGGTTGTGGCTCCGGAGAATCGGCGCCCAATGAACGACGTACCCATCGTCCTAGACGAAATCATCCACCAGTCGACGCGTCTCCGCATCATGACGCTGCTGGTGTACCAGTCGGAGCGGGACCGGACGGCCTACGGGTTCATTCAGAAAGCCCTGAGACTGACCGGCGGCAACCTGACGATACACTTGCGGAAGCTTGAGCAGGCGGGATTCGTGGCCCTCTCCAAGGAGTTCATTCAGGACAAGCCCCGGACGTGGGTCCAGGCGACGGACGAGGGCCGCAGGGCCTACGGCAGTTACCTCGAGAATCTGCGACGAGCGCTCAAGCCTCCCGCCGCCTGATCACCTCTACGCCTCCCAAATGCCAGGGTCGCGTGTTTAAGCCCAACAAAATCGGTGCACAAACGTTAGCTTCTCGTGGCTGTCACCCTGTCGCAGCCTCGTGACGCGCCGGGATTCTGATACTTTATCACCAGCGAATCCTCCACGGTGAGAGCTCTGTGAGCGGAAATTGGTATTGCCCTATTAGTTATGGTAATATCCCCGCAGGTTGACATACTGTTGAAAGTCTATCTCACATTTCCCAGGACTGTTGCTTGAGTGCCCAGTCGTAAATCTGAGAGGCAAATTTAGAAAGTGGAGGAGATTCGTTGAAGACAATGGTAGGAGCCTTTAACCGGAGCCGCATCATCACGCTGTTGGCGGCAACCGGCATAGCTACCCTGATCTTGTTTGTTTTCAGACCGGTCGCCGCTGAAGCAGCCGGGGTGGAAGAAGAAGCAGTATTTGTATTCAATACCTTTGCGTTCCTCATCTGGGGGGCGCTGGTCATGTGGATGGCCGCCGGATTCACGATGCTTGAGGCGGGCTCGGTGCGCACAAAGAACGCATCCATGATCTGCTTGAAGAACATAGGCATCTACTCGATCGCGGGGCTGGCCTATTTCATCCTGGGCTACAACCTGATGTACGTGGGCGTGGGCCGGGAGCTGATGCTGTTCGGCGTCGACGTGGGCGGCCTCATCGGTTCCTTCAGGATCTTCTACGAGTCGTCCGCCGCTGAGGCAGCCCTGCTGGCCGGCGAAGGCGGCGCAGAAGCCGTGCTCTCGGAAGGCGCGGGCTACGCTGCCATGTCCGACTGGTTCTTCCAGATGGTGTTCGTGGCTACGGCAGCGTCCATTGTGTCCGGCGCACTGGCGGAGAGGGTGAAGATGTGGTCCTTCTTCCTGTTCGTGCTGGTCCTCACGGCCTTTATATACCCGGTAATCGGCGCCTGGTACTGGGGCGGCGGCTGGCTGGCCGATCTGGGCTTCGTCGACTTCGCAGGTTCCACCATAGTCCACAGCACGGGAGGCTGGGCGGCCCTGGCGGGCGTATTGATAGTCGGTCCGCGGTTGGGCAAGTTCCGCAAGGACGGGACTCCAAGGCCTACGCCGCCTTCCAACATTCTGGTGGTCACGCTGGGCGTGTTCATCCTGTGGCTGGGCTGGTTCGGATTCAACGGCGGGTCCCAGCTTGCCCTGGGCAGCGCCGCCGACGCGGTGGCGATGAGCGTTGTCATTGTCAACACGAACCTGGCGGCGGCAGCAGGAGTGATTGCGGCCATTCTGGTCTCGAGGCCCATCATGGGTCGCATCGACCTGTTTGCCGGACTGAACGGCGCCATTGCCGGTCTGGTTTCGGTGACTGCTGCACCGAACTTTGTGGACCACCCGTGGGCAATTCTGATTGGCGCGGTGGGCGGCGTGCTTGTCGTCGGCGGCATCAAGCTGCTGGAGAACCTGAAGGTTGACGACGTGGTGGGGGCGATTCCCGCCCACCTGATTGCAGGCGTCTGGGGTACCATCGCGGCTTGCATCACTGTGGGCGCAACGTTCCACGTGCAGCTAATCGGCATCGTCGTCGTTGGCGTCTTTGCCTTCGGAGCTTCCTGGCTGATGTGGCAGGCGCTGGCGCGGACCATAAGCGCTCGCGTGTCCCCGGACGTGGAGCGGCTGGGTCAGGACGCAGGCGAGCTTGGCATGGAGTCCTACCCCGAGTTTGTGCTCATGCCGGAGGACTTCGACGAAGACTAGCCAGCGTGTAGCGTTCGCTTGAGATAGAAGGGCCTCCCTGGATTCGCGATGTAATTCAGGGAGGCCCGCTTTTTTGGATTGGACCGGAGACGGGGCTACTGGCCGACGGCGCGCCTTCTCGGGTGGTTGGAGTTCTTGGCCTCGGCGGTCATCTCGTACTTGCGGGGGCGCTTGCTGCCGACGCGGACGCCCCGTTTTTCCAGCAGGGGCCAGAGCCTTTTGACGAATTCGGTGCCGAATCCGCCGCCCTGCATTCTGGCCATGGGATGGCGGGGCCAGCGGTTCTGAATTATGGGCAGGCAGTCCGT
>DAOUKX010000074.1:0-6291 GCA_034420855.1 Dehalococcoidia bacterium | reverse complement strand
GGGAGGCGTTGATCATCTACGACGACCTGACAAAGCACGCCTGGGCGTACCGCCAGATGTCGCTGCTGCTGCGGAGGCCGCCGGGTCGTGAGGCGTATCCGGGAGACGTTTTCTATCTGCACAGTCGCTTGCTGGAGCGGGCGGCGAAACTGGCCGATGAGTTCGGCGGCGGGTCTCTGACGGCATTGCCCGTCATCGAGACGCAGGCAGGGGACGTTTCGGCGTACGTACCGACCAACGTGATTTCGATTACGGACGGGCAGATATACCTGGAGCCGGAGGCGTTCAACGCGGGAATTCGCCCTGCGGTGAACGTGGGACTTTCGGTGTCCAGGGTGGGCGGAGCCGCGCAGACGCGGGCCATCCGAAGCGTCGCGGGCCGGCTGCGGCTGGACCTGGCGCAGTACAGCGAGTTGGCGACCTTCGCCCAGTTTGGCACGGCGGACCTGGACGCAGAAACGCGGGCGCAGTTGGAGAGGGGACAGCGGAGCATCGAGATCCTGAAGCAGCCCCAGTACGAGCCGCTTTCGATGGGTCGGCAGGCGATTATCTTCTACGCGCTGAACAACGGCTACCTGGACGAGGTGCCGATTCCGCAGTGCAGGGCCTTCGAAGACCAGCTACGTCGGTACGTTGAGACGGCGGCGCCGGAGCTGGAGGGTCAAATTATGGAGGCCGGAGACATTACCGACGAATTGGAAGAGGTGCTGAAGAAGGCGCTTGAGGAGTTCAAGGCGACCTTCGCAGCGTCATAGAGGAAAATGAGGAAACCGGCGAGAGACTGAAATGCCAAGTTTGAGACAGCTGCGTAGGCGAATTCGCAGCATAGAGAACACCGCCAAGGTGACGCACGCAATGGAGATGATTGCGGCCTCCAAGATGAGGCGCGCCCAGAGCGCAGTGCTGGCGGGACGTCCATACGCCGAGAAGATTCAGCAGGTGATATCCGACCTGAAGGCGCAGAGACAAGACACGGAGGAGATTCATCCGCTGTTGACGCAGAGGCCCGTGAACCGGATTACGTTGCTGCACCTGACGCCGGACCGGGGACTGTGCGGGGGACTGCACGGGAGTCTGAACAGGGCGGTGGCGCAGTTCATTGTGGAGAAGCGTCCGACGCCGGTGCGCATCGTGGCGGTTGGTCGGAAGGGCCGGGACTTTGTTGTCAGGACGGGGCAGGACGTGCAGGCGGTTTTCATCAACCTGGGGGACAGGGCTCCCATGTCGGAGATTTTGCCCATCGCACAGATTATATTGAACGACTATAACGAGGGCTCGATCGACGAGGTGTACCTGGCATATCCCGAGTTCGTTACCCTGACTTCGCAGCGGCCGAAGATTACGCGTCTGCTGCCCATCGAGCCGTCGGACCTGCCGGCGGAATCGCGGGTGGGTTACATCTACGAGCCGGACCCGAGAGCGGTGCTGGAATTGCTGCTGCCGCGGTTCGTGGAGATGGAGGTCTATCACTCCATGCTGGAGTTGAACGCCAGCGAGCAATCGGCGCGGATGGTGGCGATGAGGAACGCGACGGACAACGCAAACGAGATGGTGGGAGATCTGACACTGGAACTTAACAAGGTGCGGCAAGACAGCATTACCGCGGAACTTCTGGACATTGTAGGCGGGGCTGTCAGCCTTGAGGGCTGAGGCCGTAAAGCGGCCGATTAAGCCGGAAAGAGAGGACCAAGGTGGCTAAAGGTAATGTAGTACAAGTGATAGGCACGGTGGTTGACGTGGAGTTTCCTCCAGATGAGCTTCCCGCCGTGTACAACGCGCTAACCGTGGACAACAACGGGGAAAAGCTGGTGTTGGAGGTGGAGCAGCACGTGGGCAACAACTGGGTACGATGCCTGGCGCTGGGGCCGACGGAAGGTCTGGCCCGGGGTGCAGAGGCAGATGACAGCGGCAGTTCTATCCCGGTGCCAGTGGGGCCGGAGACTTTGGGCCGGCTATTCAACGTAACTGGGGACCCGCTGGACAACCTTGGACCTGTGGAAGCGCCGGACAAGTGGCCGATTCACCGTCCGCCGCCGTCTTTCGAAGAGCAGCTGAGTTCGCAGGAGCTACTGGAGACAGGCATCAAGGTGTTCGACCTGGTGACGCCCTTCATCAAAGGCGGGAAGATTGGCGCTTACGGCGGCGCGGGCGTGGGCAAGACGGTGATCATTCAGGAGCTAATCAGGAACATCGCGGCGGAGCACAGCGGAGTGTCGGTATTCTCCGGCGTGGGCGAACGGTCTCGCGAGGGGAACGACCTGTGGAAGGAGATGCAAGAGGCCAACGTGATGGACAAGACCGTGATGGTCTTCGGCCAGATGAACGAGCCGCCGGGAGTGCGGGCGCGAATCGGGCTGACCGGCCTGACGATGGCCGAGTATTTCAGGGACGAGGAGAACAGGGACGTTCTTCTGTTTATCGACAACATCTATCGGTACATTCTGGCGGGGATGGAAGTTTCGGCGCTGCTGGGTCGGATGCCGTCTGCTGTGGGATACCAGCCGACGCTGGCGACGGAGATGGGTGCGCTGCAGGAGCGGATCACTTCGACAAAAAAGGGCTCGATTACGTCCTTCCAAGCGATTTACGTACCGGCGGACGACTACACGGACCCGGGAATTGTGACGACCTTCGGGCACCTGGACGCTGTTGTGGCGCTCGAGAGAGCGCTGGCGGCACAGGGTCTGTACCCGGCGGTGGACCCGCTGGCGTCGTTCTCTCGTGTGCTTGAGCCGGACATCGTGGGCGAGGAGCACTACGGAGTGGCGCGGGGCGTCATCGAGGTGCTTCAGAGGTATCGCGACCTGCAGGACATCATCGCGATTCTGGGTGTTGAGGAACTTTCCGAAGAGGACAAGCTCACGGTGGAGCGAGCGCGGAGGATTCAACGTTTCCTGACGCAGCCGTTCTTTGTGGGAGAGACGTTTACGGGTATTCCCGGCCAGTATGTGCCGGTTCGGGAGACGGTGAGAGGCTTCAAGGAGATTCTTGAAGGCAAGCACGACGATGTGCCAACGCAGGCGTTCTACATGAAGGGAACCATTGACGAAGTGCTGGCCAACGCCGGCGGCTCGAGCTAGGAGGGGAGCTAGTCGGCATGGCTACTATGCGATTGGAGATTATCACCGCCGAGAGGGTTGTCTACTCTGACGACGTGGAGGCGCTGGTAGCCCCCGGAACGGAGGGGGATCTGGGGATTCTGCCGCATCACGCCGCGCTGATGAGCATGCTACAGCCCGGCGAGTTGATGGTTAGGAAGAACGGGGAGGAAACGTACCTGGCGGTGACGGGCGGATTCCTTGAGGTGATGGAGAACCGCATCAGCATTCTGGCGGACGCCGCGGAGCGGTCGGAGGAGATCGACGAAGAGCGGGCGCAACAGGCGATTGAGAGGGCCCGGGAGCGGATTGCCATGCGATCTGCCGACGTGGACCTGGAGCAGGCGCTGTCGCAGTTGAGGCGGGCGGCAGTGCGGCTGTCGGTGGCTCGACGGAGACGGCGGGCGCGGGCGCAGCGGGGAGATTCGCCCAGAGTCGGTTAACCGTCGCTGTTGCGATGGCTCAGGTAGTAGGTCATCGACTGGAGGGAGAGTACGGGGTCCACATTGCGGACGCGCACTCGCTCCGGCACGTGGGGGTAGACGGGAGCGTAGTTGAGGATGGCTTCGACGCCACATTCGGTGAGCAGCTTTATCACCTCTTGAGCCACAGAGCTCGGCACGGCGATGACGCCTATGCTGATGTTCAGGCGATTTACGGTTTCCCCCAGTTCGGACATTGGCTGGACTTTCAGGTCGCCCAGAGTGGCACCCACGACCCGGTCGTCGGTGTCGAAAGCGGCGACGATTTCGAAGCCTTCGGGGGCAAATCCGGGGTAGCTTAGGATGGCCCTGCCGAGGCGACCCACGCCGACGAGGCAGACGTTCCAGCGCCGGTTGAGGCCGAGGATCTGCTTGAGTTCCGAGGCGAGATAGCGAACGTCGTAGCCCCTTCCCTGCTTGCCGAAGCGTCCGAGGTAGCTGAGATCCTTTCGTATCTGGGCGGGGGTTACCTGGAGATGCCGGCCCAGCTGGTGAGAGCTTACGACCTTCACGCCGGAGTCCATGAGGGTGTGCAGGATACGAACGTACTGGGGCAGGCGGTCGATTACGACGTCCGGGACCCTGGAGTGCTGGGATGAGGTGTTTTCAGGTTGGGGGGCCAAATGGATTTCCTTGCGGGAGCGGGCTTTCGGTTCCTCCCGGACGATTTGAAGGTGAAACGGTGTGTCGGGGTACGGCGATTCTAGTATGGGCCAGTTAGGGTGTCAATTGCGGCGGGTTAGGGCGCACAAATAATTGGAGCCACTATTGTTGCAGGGATGATTCGTTTCGGGGGGTTCGTTTTGCTGTGTGGTGGAAACGAAGGGGGTTTTTACCTTAGAGATGGCGACGCCCAACGGCCATGATTCCGAGGAGAGAATTGACGACGCGGAGAAGTCCGGTCCGCGAGGTCTGCGCCGGTAGTTGGTGAAGGCGTCATGTTTGCGTATAGGCGTTCTATTATTTGCATGGAGGGACGTTAGCAGAGGGTGGGGTTGGTGGCAAGGGGCAAAATGGCACTTCTAGGCGATGGGGGTGTGGATGTTTGGGGAGGGGGACCGGCCGGTCGCCCCTACGGCAGGTGGGCGCGTATGGTGTGGAGATTAGCCTGGAGGAGATAGGGGGGTTGGGCGCTCGACCCTTCGACAGGCTAAGGGTGAGCGGTGCGGTAGGGGGTGGAGATGGATTCCCGCCTGCGCGGGAATGGGGAAAGGAAGAGGAAAGTCGTTGCGGGTGGGGTTAGTGGTAGTCGGGGGGGAAGTTGTCCCAGGGGTTGCGACGACCCCACGGCGTGGTTCGTCCAGGCATGAGGGGTTCGCGGCGGATGAGCTTGTAGATCAAGCCGCATAATATCCCGGCAACGAAGCCTCCAACGTGGGCCCAGTAGGCGACGCCAGCGTCCCAAGCGCCGAACTGACCCAATCCCTGGAATAGCTGGAGTATGAACCAGAAGCCGAGGACGAGGATGGCGGGGAGGTCTACGGCCATGATAAAGAGGAAGAAGACAAGAGTGCGGATGCGGCTGAAGGGGAAGAGGACGATGTATGCACCGGTTACGCCGGCGATGGCGCCACTAGCTCCCACAAGAGGAGTGGTGGAATCCATGTTGAGGGCAACGTGGGTCCACACGGCGGCCAGACCCGCACCGAGGTAGAAGAGGAGGAAAACCAGGTGGCCGAATCTGTCTTCGATGTTGCGTCCGAAGACCCACAGATAGAGCATGTTGCTGAGGAGATGAATCCAGCCGCCGTGGAGGAACATGGAAGAGAAGGCGGTGCCCCAGGTGGAGACGGGGGATGTGACGTCGGCGTTGAGGATGCCGATGTTACGTCCCTCTCTGACGAGGAAGCGCCATTCGGTGATTTCGGGACCGCCGGTCAGTTCGCTGGGAATTAGCCCCCATTGGAGGAAGAAGACGGTGACGTCTATGTTGTCGGTGAAGAAGAGGGAGCCGCCGAGGTAGAGTTCGTAGAGGAAGACCAGGACGTTGACGGAGATAAGGCCGTAGGTGACGTAAGGTGTGGTCCTGCGCAGAATTCCTATGTCGCCTACGGGTATCAACGGGTTACGGCCCTTTGAGAGAGGTGTATTGGTTGCGACGGGAAAAGGGCGGTTCTCGAACCGTCCCTGCCAGAGGGGTGGGGATGCCGGTCGGGGGTGGTTTTCATAGCGGAGTGGCGGAGTATATCAGGAATCCAGGCCGTTGAGGACTTCCAGAAGCTCGCTGTCCTTGGGCATTCCGCGCTTCAGGTGGCGGATTATGCCGTCGCGGTCGATGATGAGGACGGAGCGCTGAATGCTCTTGCCGTTGGCCTTGACGGCGTCGTAGTCGTTGGAAACGGAGCGGTCAGCGTCGGAAAGAAGGGGGAAGGGAAGGTCGAACTTCGCTTTGTAGTTCTGGTGGGACTTCACGGAGGCGGGGTTGACGGCGAGGATTGCCGCGTTGGCTGCGTCGAATTCGGCCCTGTCGTCCCGCAAGGCCTGGAGCTGGCGGTTTCAACCGGGGGTGTTATTGCGGCAGTAGAAGACGAGGAGAACGTTTTGCTTCCCTTGGAAGCTGCTGAGGGAAACGTCTTGTCCGTCGGTGTCTGTGAGGGTGAAATCGGGGGCTTTGTCGCCTGTGGCTAGCGGCACTGAGTGGCCTCCTCGGGGATGATTTGTGGACAAGTGTATCACCAACGTGGCGGACGGGGCTACAGGGAGACGCCCTA
>DAOUKX010000073.1:0-5379 GCA_034420855.1 Dehalococcoidia bacterium | reverse complement strand
GTTGCAGCGCACAACCCGGGTTAGCCGTGGCCACCACCTCCGCCCCCGTTGCCAGGACCGCCTCCATCTTCGAGTCCAGCAACTGGCCCGACATCTCCCTCTGCGTGATGGTGTAGGTCCCTGCGGCGCCGCAGCAACGCGAAGCATCCTCCATCTCAACCAACTCCAGCCCCGGAATAGCCTTCAGCAACCGGCGTGGAGCCTCCGAAATCTGCTGTGCGTGCGCCAGGTGACACGCGTCCTGGTAGGTAACCCTCAAGTCCAACCGGTTCCGAGGCTGCGCCAGCGGCAAGGACGCGAGAAGCTCTGCTATGTCCACTGTCATCTCCGACAACCGCTCCGCCTTGGCGGAATACTCGGCGTCATCCTTCAGCAGGTCGTCATACTCCTTCATGGCGGAGCCGCAACCCGCAGACGCCACTACCACCCACTCTACTCCCGCCGACAGAAAGGCGTCGATGTTGCGACGGGCCATTTTTCTTGCGCCTGTTCTCTCGCCGCTGTGCAGATTCAGCGCCCCGCAGCATCCCTGGCCCGGCGGCGCAACCACCTCGCATCCGTTGCGCTGTAGCACCCTCACCGCCGCCGCTATGGTGGGCCCGTGTACCAGCGGCATTACGCACCCCGCAAGCAACCCTACCCGCATTTGCTTCGTTCCGATTGCCGGATATACATGTGGGTTCGTCTTGAAGAATTGCGCAGGTATCCTCGGAAGCTGTCCCTCCAGTCTGTCCGCGGGGCCCGGCAGGACTCTCAGCACTCTGCTGCCCCTGACGACGCTCTGAATGCCCAAACGCTGGTACCATCTGAGCATCAACACCAACAAACGCAGCGTCCACAGCCGCGGCAGAAGCCCGCGAAGCAGCACAGCCGACACCAGCCTGTGCCGCCAGGAGGCCGCTCCCTTCTTCGAAACCTGCTCCCTCACTCCCTCGATGAGCCGCCCATAGGGAACACCCGACGGACACGCAGCTTCGCAGGCCCGGCATCCCAGGCACAGGTCCCAATGACTCACCACACGCTTGCTCGTCCCGATGCGTCCCTCACGCAGGCCCTTCATCAGGGCAATGCGCCCCCTCGGCGACTCCGTCTCCAACCCCGTCTCCAGATAGGTGGGGCACACGTTCAGGCACAGGCCGCAGTGGACGCAGCGATACAAGTCCTCGTCCATCACCCGGCCCAGAGGGTTATCCGTAATCGGCTTCATTGTTGACATTCCTAGATCCCGCCCACAAACCGGCCTGGACTCAGAATCCCGTGTGGGTCCAACGCAAGCTTGAGACGGCGCATAATCGCAAGCCCAGAAGGAAGAGGACCCCAGACGTCCCTCCCACTCTTCAGGAAGGGCGTGCAATGCTCAACCACCCAGGCGCTCTTCTGCTCCGTCATCCGTCTTATAACCCTCTGCACCCTCAGGTCAAATTCAGAAGGCGCGGAGTCTCCCCAACTGAGGCTCCTCACCAACCCAGTCCCTACGTGCGCGACCAAGCCGTGATTCAGGTTCCAGCTCGTAATCTGGTCCAGCTTTCTGAGCAGACGGCCAACCTCCGTTGGAAGCACCGAACACCGTACCCCAAGCATCTGCGTCTCTTCGTCCATCCACGGCAAATCAACCAGCGACTGCCATACCGAAGCCTCGTCATCGCCCAACTCGTTGAACTCTCCCACCCCCACCGACCCCATAGATGCCTTGGCGCGCGCCACCCTCCCCTTCACAACCCTCTCCCGCCCCAGGAATCGCGCCATTAGCACGTACCCCGCACCAACCACGCCCAGCCGTTCGGCCACCGCCCCATTTGACAGGGTAAGCGCATCCGGCCCCCCATAACCCTCCAGCAGCGCCCACGCGCCTTCCATCGCCCTCTCAAGGCTGGCGAATTGAGCCGTCAAAGTCCTCGACACGTCGGGCCTCGGCGCAACCTTGAAAGATCCCTCAACAACGACTCCCAAAGTCCCCAGAGAGCCGGTATACAGCTTGTTCATGTCGTAGCCGGTAACGTTCTTGACCACCCTACCCCCTCCCTTGGTCACGCTGCCGTCGGCGTTAACCACCTTCACCCCAATCAGCCAGTCCCGCGGAAAACCGAAGGTCAGGCTCAACGGCCCGGAAGTAGCCGCCGCGAGCATCCCGCCGACGGTTGCCTCCGCAGGGCATGGAACTTCCAGTGGAAGAAACTGGCCCTCGGCGGCAAGAATCTCATCCAGCCCTGCCAGGGACATCCCTGCCTCAACCGTCACCGTCAGGTCCGAAGGTTCATACTGCACCAGCCGGTCAATCTCCCGCATGTCCAACGCAAGGTCGTATTTTCGAGGCGGATTTCCAAGTGAACGCTGTGTCTTCCCTCCTAGGGGAATAGCCGCCAGCCCCTCCTGGTTGGCCACAGACAGAACCTCGGTAAGGACCTCGACGGTGGGTGGACGCACCCCCATGGTGGGAAACAAGCCATCTACCGCATACGTGGAAAGCTCGGAATCAAGCGTCAACCATTGGCGATTAACCCTTCCGGCTATGGACGAAGCAACCTCTGAAGCCATGATGACTAGACGTGAGCGCCCGGCCCGGCGGCCAAAATCGCGCCCCGCTGCATGGAGTGGGTATACTCAGGCCCGCCCGGAAACATCTTTCCCGGATTGAAACGGCCCTGTGGCGAAAACGCCCCCCGCACTCGGGCCATTACGTCCATGTCCGCATTGGTGAAAACCAGCGGCATGTAGGCCTTCTTCTCCAACCCGATGCCGTGCTCGCCGCTCAAAGTGCCACCCAACTCAACGCACACCTCCAGAATCCGCCCGCCCACCTCCATCACCCGCTCCACATCGCCGGGCTTCCGCTCGTTAAACAGAATGCAGGGATGCAGATTGCCGTCTCCTGCGTGAAACACGTTTGCGATGGGGATGTCGTATTGGGCACTTATCTCCGAGACCCGCTCCAGGGATTCCGTGAGCCTCGTCCGTGGGACCACGCCGTCTGCCAGGTAGTAGTTGGGCGCCAACGCCCCCAGCGCGCCGAGGGCGTTCTTCCGCGCCGCCCAGAGCCTCTCTCGTTCCCGCGCTGACTCCGCCCACCTGACCTCCGACGCCCCGGACTCCGTCAGTATCGCCTCCACCTGCAGACCCTGGTCTTCCACCTCTTCGCTCTCCCCCTCCAGCTCCACGAGCAGCACCGCGCCCGCGCCCGTAGGCAGACCCACCTTAGTCACACGCTGCACCGCTTCGATGGTAAGCGCGTCCATAATCTCCATCGCAGCGGGCACGATTCCCTGCCCGATCACCGAAGAAACAGCCAGACACGCTCCCCTTACGTCCTCAAACACGGCCAGGTACGTCTTCACGGAAGGGGGCGCGGGCAGCAGCCTTACGACGATCTTTGTCGCCAGCCCAAACATGCCCTCCGAGCCAATGAATGCGCCCCGCAGGTCGTATCCGGCCGGATAACGAATCTTGCCTCCCAGCCACGTCACAGAGCCGTCCTCGAGCACGACTTCCATGCCCAGCACGTGGTTGCTGGTAACCCCATAAGCCAGGCAATGGGGACCGCCGGCGTTTTCAGCCACGTTACCACCCAGACTGCACGCCTTCTGGCTGGAAGGATCGGGGGCATACCTCAGACCCCTTTTTCGAGCCGCCTCGTCAAGGTGAAGATTGATGACCCCCGGCTCCACCACCGCCAACCTGTTTCGCTCGTCGATCTCCAGTATCCGCTTCATCCGAGTCAGGGCCACCTGCAGTCCGTCATCCAGTGCAATGGCCCCGCCGCTCAACCCCGTGCCTGAGCCGCGACCCACCACGGGAACGCCCGATTCGTCGGCGACGGCTAGGACGCGGGAGACCTCCTCCGTGGACGATGGCAGAACCACCGCCCTCGGCATGGCCCTGTCCACTGACCCGTCATATTCGTACACCAGCAGGTCATCCGGATGGTGGATGACGTACTCCCGCCCCACTATGGACTCCAATTTCCTGATGGACCGCCGCGTCTCAGACACTTCGCTCTCCCTGTTTCCGTTGTCCCATACTATTCCAGGGATAATACAATTGCAACGCAATCCCCTACCCTCTTGTCCCCGCAAAGAGCCGGTTGCCGAGACGGATCCTGTACCGGTAATCAATGGTGATCGAATATAAGGAGGCGTGAAGTAAACACTGCAAGGCGGCTCTGTTTCTCAGAGGGTCGCAACCATTAACAATGTCCTGAAGGGGAGCCTTCTGGATGTTGCGGTCATGTTGCCGGTCCTAATCGTCTGCGAGGAGAACGAACGGTTCCAGGTCGATACAGGATAGGAAGCGTGACCGGAGTGAAAAGCCTGCGCCGACTTGCTGTAGTTGAGAGCAAATAATCGGATACGGTCGTCCCGAGCATGGCGGTTAACCGTCGCAGAATTGGATTGTTGGCAGATATCGGCATCCAGGTTTCTCTTTTTGTGCTGCATATCACGCAGGCATCGCTCCCCACATTGCAAGAGCGACATGATAACTGAACGTCCCTGGTCATTATCTATTCTGAGATCCTAGATAGTATCTCCGTCCCAGCTTCACCGACGTCGACATCGACGGTGCTTCTGAGATTTTGATCGACGCGGCCAATCACACCTGACCTTAGTCGCCGGTTTCAGCCAGTCGCCCGACTGGTTCCTAGGGGCGGGAGATATTGATCTCAGACCGGGCGGCGTCTGGATCGAAGAACTGGAAGTCGACTTGTTCGCCTGGGACGCAAGCATGGGCGGGAGCGTGTTGTCGATAATCTCCGCTGCAGGGGTGACCTCCACATACCCGTACGCCATTGCGAAGGCGAAGACGGCCCTGAGGTGTTGGCGGAACTATCTGTCGGCCGAAGGCTTGGATGTCAGATCGGAGTCAATATACCCAGCACGCCAATCCGATCGCCCTTCGGAATCACAAGGTATGGGCCGCCGGCGTCGCCGAATTTTCCTGGCCATTTAAGTGCCTTGATCTTCGCGGCCGTAAGCTGTTTTGCCATTGCGTTCCGTTCGTTGCTTGATTTTGCCCATATTTACCCCGACATTTGGTGTGGGGAAAGATTAGATAGCGGAATGGCTGGGAAGCAGCATGTCCCTGAATTAACTACAAAAAATGAGCCTGGATTCGAAATTGTAGCTAAATCAGGGTTGTATATCAACTTTCCTCACATAATTCCCCACACAGCCTTAGGTTGTACCCGACAACTACGCAGAAGCGAACTGCTACTAATGCTTGAATCAATAGCAGTTTTTGGCTGTCAAAGGTTGAAATTGGGATGGAGGACAATTAGGAACACTCTGAACAAGTCCGGCTCTATGGAAGGGTAGTAGAATAGCAAGCAGGAAAAAGAGATGGATGGGGTGAAGTCATGATGGAGCAGCCGACCTTTGGGGAGTTGGA
>DAOUKX010000072.1:0-17612 GCA_034420855.1 Dehalococcoidia bacterium | reverse complement strand
CGTCGTCATATTCCGCCGGTAATTTTACTGATTGCCGTTGCTTTCCTGGCGATAGCATCCGCCCGTCCTCATATTTCCCTGCCGCTGCCGCGTTTGGAAGGAACCATGATGCTGGCAATGGACGTATCATCCAGCATGGCCGCCGATGACGTAAAGCCTTCGAGACTGGAGGCGGCAAAGATGGCGGCAAAGGCCCTTGTGGAGCAGCGGCCCGCGGGCGCTCAGGTGGGCGTAGTTGCCTTCGGCGAGGGAGGGCTGGTTGTGCAGCTCCCAACAGACGACGTTGCGGCCTTGAATGCCACCATAGACCGGCTGTCGCCCGACCACGGCACGTCCCTGTCGCGGGGCATACTCACTGCACTGATTTCGCTCTCGACGCCGTCGGAAACAGGGGCACAGGCATCTTCCGTGGAGGAGGAAAGCGCTTCTGCGGACTCATTCGCGCCAGGAATCATCGTCCTGCTGACGGATGGGGAAAACACGGAGTCCCCCGATCCGATAGAGGCCGCCCAGATAGCCATCGAGCAGGGTGTACGGGTCCACACAGTTGGTATTGGAACACAGGATGGAACGACCGTTGAAATTGAGGGCTTTAATCTCTTCACGCAACTGAACGAGCCCATATTGCAGGAAATCGCACTGCAGACGGAAGGCACCTACTTCAGCCTTTCCGACATCGAAGGCATCAGCGCGATCTACGATGATTTGAAGAAAGAGTTTACGGTTGAGCCCAGGGAGACGGAGGTTACCTCTATTGTGGGCGCCTTCAGCGCATTTCTGCTGCTGGCGGGGGGAGCTCTTTCACTATTCTGGTTTGGACGAGCTCCGTAGGGGGGATCGTGGGACTGCTCTGGCCAGCAATGCTTCTGCTACTAGTCGCTGTTCCGCTGACGGTGGCAGCTTATGTACTTGTATTGCGCCGCAAAAAGCGATTTGTCGTCCATTACTCCAGCCTGTCCCTGATACGGCCTGCGATGGCCGGAGGCTTTCAATGGAGACGTCATCTGCCCTTCGCCATGATTGTGCTTGCCATCCTGCTGCTCATCCTGGCACTTTCCCGCCCATTCGCGAACGTCACCGTTTCGGCCAACCGCACCACCGTGATGATGGCGCTGGACGTCTCGCTGAGCATGTGCTCCACTGACGTGGACCCCAACAGGTTCACGGTAGCTCAGGAGGCCGTGGAGAGGTTCATAGACACCCAGAAGAAGGGAACCAGGGTTGGCATAGTGGCCTTTGCAGGCATTGCGCAGCTTGTTGCTCCACCTACCACCGACAGAGAAGAACTGCTGGAGGCCTCCGCCAACCTCACCGCCTCGCGGGGCACCGCCGTGGGCAGCGCCATAGCCCGTTCGTTGGACGCCCTCTCGGAGGCAAACCCGGACATTCCGCCTTTCAGGGTGTGGGTGGACCCGGTTTCGGATGTGCCTGAAGCCGAATTGGAAGACACCCTTCAGCCGGACGTCATCGTTCTGTTGACGGACGGAGCCAACACACGGGGAGTTCCCCCGCTCGCAGCGGCGCACGCTGCCCGGAACCGAGGGGTGCAGGTCTACACCGTCGGCTTCGGCACCGAAAACCCGGCGGTGTTGAGTTGCACCGCGGAACAGCTTGGCGGTAACGAATTCACCAACCGGATTGGACGGGGCGGGTTCGGTAACTTTGGAGGGGGGTTCGGCAGGGGAAATTATCTGAGGCTGGATGAACAGACTTTGAGCCGCATTGCTGAAATCACCCACGCTGAATACTATCTGGCAGAGAGCGCGGACGAACTCCTTGAAGTCTTCATCACGATACCGTTGCGCCTGGAGAAGAAGAAGGTGCGGATGGAACTCTCTGCCTTCTTCACCGCAGCAGGCGGGCTACTTGCCCTTTGCGCCCTGGCTCTCGGGCTCCGTTGGAGTCCGCTGCCCTAGTCTTTGGCTGTGGCAGTGCGCCTATGCTGCCGGATGAGCACCAAACGGGGATTTCCCGATGTGGTTCCGGGGGGTATACTACGTTCTGGAAGTTCTTGAGTATTTCCCCAGCCGGGAGCGGTACACAGCCTTCAAATCCATGTTCAGGACAAAGGCGTAAATGTCATATCCACAGCGAACATGCCACCGATTTCCCAACCGGCCAAGTGATGCAGGCAATATGAGTGGGACCAGTGGAGGCTGATGGAACTTCACCCAGTGGAGGGAGGTGACCAATGAAGACTCGGACCGTAGCCCTGGGCGCCCTTGTCGGCGGCTTGCTGGTTGTGCCCATGGTTGCATTGATGTATCTGGCGGACCAGTGGCTCAACCTGTCGTTCGCACCCTACGACGTCTTCGACTGGATTGCGCGAATTCTGCCTGGCCCAGTTGTGACGTTCGGCATTGATTTGATGATTGACAGTCTGAATCTCGTTAGTCTCGACGTCGCCGACACTGCGAAGACCGCCGAACACATACAGGCGATTTTGGCATTTGGCATCGGCGGAGTCGTTGCAAGCGGGATCGTTTACCTGATTGTTGGACGCCGGCCTTCCATAGGCGGACCCGCATTGGGCCTGATAGTAGGCGTCTTACTGGGAGTGCCTATCGCGATTATTTCGGTGGCTATGACACAGGCCTCGACATCCCCATTCTTCATCTTCTTCTGGGTACTCGGTCTGTTCTGCATCTGGGGCGTCGTCACCGTCGCCACGGCGCGCAGGTTGCTGCCCCAGTTTTCCCTTACGGCTGAAAGCTCAACGGCGGAGGCCGAAACAAAGTCAGCCAGAGTAGTCGGCAGGCGGCAGTTCCTCATCCAAATTGGGGCGGCCACGGCAACCGTCACGGTAGTAGGTGCAGGGTTGGGACGCTTACTTGAAATAGACGAGCGCAACCGGTTGGAATCCGAATTGGAGGCGATGAAAGAGAATATGCCCCAGGCCCCGCTGGTTGTGGAGCTTCCTAATGAAGGCGATCCCGTAAAACCCGCCCTTGGTACCCGACCTGAATATACGGCAGTTAGAGATCACTACAAGATTTTCATACGGTCGGAACCGACGGTAATAGACGGTGAGACATGGACCCTCCCCATCACCGGCCTGGTGGAAAACCCGATGAATTTGACTCTGAGCGAAATCATGAGGAGGTACGAACCTCGCAATGAGTTCGTCACGCTGAGTTGCATCTCAAATCGGGTGGGAGGCCCGCTGATTGGCACCACGCATTGGACCGGCGCCAGCCTGAAGGAGATCCTTGCCGACGTTAAGCCCCAGGGGAATGCACGTTTCTTGCAGATAACCAGCGCTGACGGATTCTATGAGACGGTGGATCTGGACCTGATTGACTCTGACGAACGGATCATGCTGGCATACAACTGGGACGGCAAACCCATACCCTTCGACCACGGTTTTCCGCTGCGGATCTGGCTTCCCGACCGCTATGGGATGAAGCAGCCGAAGTGGATAACGGGAATGGAGGTAATCGGCGATTACAGGGAAGGATACTGGGTTGAACGGGGTTGGTCCGAGGAAGCGCTGGTAAGGGCTACGTCCGTGGTGGATACCGTGGCGGTAGAGTCGTTGATTGAGGACGGTGAGCGCAAGCTGGTCCCCATTGGCGGCATCGCCTACGCTGGCGCCCGTGGAATCTCCAGGGTGGAGGTCCGTATCGACGATGAACCGAACTGGCGCGAGGCGGACTTGCGTACTCCGCTGTCGGAGGTTTCCTGGGTGATCTGGCGCTATGATTGGCCTTTCGAAGAAGGAGGCCACGAATTCCACGTACGCTGCGTGGAGGCGGATGGGACTCCGCAGATAGAGGAGATAAATCCGACCAGACCGGATGGCGCGACGGGTTTACACACGAAGTCGGAACGACTCAGATCGACGTAGACGGACTGGTCGAGATAGAAGTATTCCGAAGCCCCAAGGGGAATTGGCCTGTGGGCAGGAAGGATGCTTCTGCGTCTCGAATAATCCTTAACTGTTGAGGAAAAGACGGAGGGCGGCCTGGTCTACAGCAGCAGGCGGGGAGTTGACTCCCATCTGTTGCTGATCTTCCTCAGGAGCGACATCGGAATCAGAAGAATCTGTCTGGTTGTTTGTTCCGTTTAGTGGGGCGGATTCTAGGGCAAAGTACCTGGATTCCTTAAAGGCAGGCGAGTAGATCAGCACCATATTTTCGTCGTCTTCATGGATCTGGCGAACCACGGCAGCTTCCAAGTTGGCTCCTCCAAAGAACTCTCCCGAGCCCATGTCTATTTGAGGCACTTTTGCCCAGTCTTGATATACTACCTTTCTATCGCCAACCAGTCGGAAGTCTATGGTGTTGTACCCGAATGCTTTATTGGGGTCGCCAACGGCTTCAAGCCGCAGCTTTACGACAGCCCAAACGTGATCGTATTCAACGGGAGCAAATGATCCATTCTGCTCGGAAGAATAGGAAACATCCAAGACCGTTACATTCAGGTCATTGTACGTGATCGCATGACCCATGGGCAGCGGCCTGGTCCGCTCTTTGCCGTTGGCAATCGCATTCGAGGATGATGACCCCCGCCCGTCCCGGTGGAGGAGGCAACTTCCTGCTCGTCGTTATCCCCACCGGTCGTAATCGACGCCAAAATGATCGCGGCAACCACAACACCCAATAGCCCAATTCATTCTAGACCGTCCACTTAAGCACTCTACCTAGAATCATTTCTTGCAATGTCAATTTGATCCTTGGACAAGATCTGCCAAGAATCGAATTGAGAGCATACTAAATGGGATATACGAGGTACATTGGGTGACCAAGCTTGTTTCTATCCGGTTTTGCGGCTCATTTAACGTAACGATGAAGTTGAATCCGAAGGATGCGAATCACACTAATGCATCACTTCGTCGGTGCACGGGGAACTCCTGCAGCATGTGGACCTGTCCCATCCTGCGAGCGAGAGTTGCAGTGGCCTGTTGACAATAGGCCTACGGGGACAGTGATTGCGGGGAGGTGAGGCGAATCGAGCGTGAACTCGGTTAGTCTGCGGTGATGACGCTCACCACGTGGACGCTCAGCCTCCAATCGGCGGACACGGCGCTGACCTCCTTGGCCGTCGCGGTCAACGAGGGCGACTTCTCCCCCGTTACGCCGTTTGGATAGGACGCTACGATGGCAATGCCCGCCGGGACTTCGGCATCGCTGGAACCAACGGCTCCCAGAACGTGAGCGCCTCCCCCAATTGCAATCTTGCCCCCGTCACATGAGGCGGTTAACGTCTTGTCGGAACTGTTGGGGCTGCTGGTCTGCACCACTATCTCAGCGCCGCTCACGCCCGGGTCGCCCCTTTCGCCCTGGGGTCCGTGGGGACTGGCTTCACCCCTGGGGCCTGGGACGCCGCGCAGGCCGGTTGCGCCCTGGGGTCCTCTTTCACCCTGAACGCCCTGTGGTCCCTGAGGCCCAGTGTAGCCTGTGGGGCCAGTATCACCCACCCGTCCCTGTAAACTTGGGGGCCCTTGAAGACCTTGCGGGCCTCCAGGGTACCCTTTCGGGCCCGGCGGGCCTGCGACCCCTTGTTCTCCCTGCTCGCCACGGTCTCCCGTGCCCCCCTTCTTGCCCTGGTCTCCTTTGAGCCCGGCCGGCCCTTGAAGGCCTTGTTCTCCACCTTCGCCTTGAGGTCCCGCTGGCCCCTGCAATCCTCTTTAGGCCCTCAGGCCTCTGGGGGGCCCTGTAAACCTTCAGGACCTTGGGATCCGGGCGGCCCTGCGGAGCCCCTTGCACCTGCTGCTCCCTGAGGTCTAGGCGGACCTTCAGCTCCCTGATCTCCCTGAACGCCGAAGTCTGCCGTATAGATAATAGCCGCAAGTGCGGCGGCTAACACAATCAATATGAGCACGAACCGCTTAGAGCCGAAACGCACGGTCGCCCTTGACCTCATATACGGGTAGATTCTTTACTCCTTGAAGTACAGGCAATCGTCATCTGAAACGGGAGCGCACTAACTCTCCACCCTCCCGAAGCAACCCTATTCCCCATTGGTTGTATCGTCACACTATATTCTCTGCAACTGCTTGTCAATGAAGAACACTATAGGGGTATATCGACAAATCCGTCTATCTGAAATATGTGCAATTCTAATGGCAAAGGATGGGAGTGCATCATAGACTAAATTGTCTCTGTGTTTCAGGGAGAGCAGGTGTTGTGCATTCTCCCCAACGCTGCTCAACCAGGAGAAAATGCAGGGGAAATAAACTCAAGCCGTCTTTTCCTTTGGACGGCGAAAGGTCGATAATGGAAAGAACCTGACCAGTTGCCAGCAGCGCTGCACCCGGACAATTGCAGGGAAGGAATTGGCCTTTCGGGAAGGTTCATTGAGGGCTATTGCACCCAATGTCGCTACTCAAGGAGGACTATATGCTTTCGAGATTGACCGTATTCGCCGCAACCCTGGCGTTATGCTTAGCCCTTGCTGCGTGTGGCGGTTCAGACGATAAAGAGTCCGCATCCGAGGATGGCAAAACGCCTGCGCCCACCCAGGCCGCCAAAGCAGCAGCCGAGAGCGCGACCGCGCAAACATCCTCCGGCGAATCTGTAGATCTTGTGGAGCATCTCCGTGCAAAGACCTTTCATTTGTGGGAGGTCTACAACACGCACGAACCAGACGCACTTGAAATTTTCTACTCGGACGGATACTGGCTTGAGGAGAAGGAAGAAATCAGGTCAAACATGCAACCCTTCAAGAATCAGGGCTTGATGTTTACATCGGAGGAGACGTCCCCGCCCATGGAAATCTCCCCGGGCAAGTGGGAGACCAAACACACCGCACGCTTCCCGGGGGGGCTGGTGAACATGGTGTTCATCTATGAAGAATTTGAGGGAGAATGGCTGCTCACCTTTGCAAAACCCCGGTAGGCCGACAAAGCGGGTGACAGAGCCATAGTCAAAGGGGTGTGCCGGACTGGTCTTGACAATCGCTAACACATAAATAACACTCTGTATCGGTAGTTAGTCTCATTAACCAGCGATCGAGTCCAGCAACGAATATGTGCACCGCATGGGGCTGATACCAATTTCAGATCAGTGAGGATTCTGTGCCTCTCGACCATGGAATCACTTCTTAGGGAACAAAGCAACTGTGAAGATTATAAGACTGCTTGCACTACCCATTCTTGCCGCAATGCTAATGCTTCAAATCGGCTGCGCTTCGGACGAGGTTGTTGATACGCCCTCTCTGGAACCTACAGACACACCAGATCCCGCGACTACTGCCACGCCTTTATCACCTGAAGCAAGTCCCACACCCGTGGCCAGCAGTCCAACCCCCACTCAAGAGGAAAAAATCTATCAGCTTGGGATTACCTCTGACTTGACCACCACGAACTATTGGGCCCTTCTGGGCCCGGACGGCACTGTCTGGAATCAGTATGCACTGGCAGATACGAAACCCACCCTTTACGGTTACTCGGACCAGCGTTTCGACTGGGTGCCCTCCCTAGCCTCTGACTTTCCTTCGCCTCTCCAGGAAGAGAAGGTCGGAGAGCAGACTTTGTGGTCCACCCAGGTTGACCTCAGGCAGGGCGTCATGTGGAGCGATGGCAACGAGGTGACGGCTGAGGACTTTGTCTTTACTGCTCACACGGCGACAGAATTGGAGCTGACGGGGAACTGGCCTTCCGTTGTAGACCCCGAGTTCTTTGACCACGCCGAGGCCCTCGACCGCTACACTCTCAAAATCAACTTCAAGCAGAAACCGGGCTTGGCTCGCTGGCAGTTTGGCCTGGCCTTTATGCCGATATTCTCAAAGGCATACTGGGGGCCGGTGGTGGCGGATGCGAAGCAGGCAGGTGATCTTACGGAGCAGCAAAAGTTACTCTATGCCCACGTGCCTGACGGCGAACCATCGGCGGGTGGGTACTTATTCGACAGATGGGAACAGGGAGCCTTCGCAGAAAAGGACCGCAATGAAGATTTCTACTTCACCGGCAGTGTGATCACCCAGTACGAAAATGGCTCTTTCTCTGAAGAGAAACCGGGCGTCTATGAGTATTCTGCCTATGGCATTCCGGGGGGTGAAAAAACCCTGGAATACACTGTCGGACCGTTCGCAGCGAGCACTATTTACTCAATCTATGGAAGCCAGGATGCGGCGGTGCTTGCTCTCAAGAAAGGCGACCTGGACTTCATGCTCAATCCTCTTGGATTGTCCAAGGGACTTCAGGAACAGCTGGACGGAGAGGAAGGGCTGACAACAATTGAGAATACCGATTCCGGAGTTCGATATCTGGGGTTCAACTTCCGCAATCCCCCCATGGACAACCGCGCCTTCCGGCAGGCCGTCGCTACCCTAATCGACAAGGAGTTCTTGACAGAGACAGTGCTTCAGGGAGTCGCAATCCCCGTCTATACCCTGGTGCCTGTGGGCAACCAGGCCTGGCACAATTCGGGCGTCCCGAAGTTTGGTCAGGGTTTGTCCAGAAGCGAACGTGTTAAGCAGGCCGTGGACCTTCTCAAGGGCGCCGGCTTCACTTGGGAAACAGAGCCGCGCATGAGCGAAGACGGTAACTTCATCGAGCAGCGTGGGGAGGGACTGAAGATGCCAAACGGCGACCCTGTACCCTCCTTGAATCTGCTGGCCCCAAGCGCCGGTTATGATCCGTTGCGATCCACCTTTGCGATCTGGATCGAAAGATGGCTGAACGAGGTGGGCATACCGCTCAGGGCTGATCTCACCGGCTTCAACCTGATAGTCGATAAGGTCTATAGTCAACAGGACTTCGACATGTGGATTCTGGGTTGGGGTCTGACAATCTTTCCGGACTACCTGGAAGCATTCTTCCACAGTCGCAACTCGGAACTCGAAGGCCATAACCCAGGCGGATACAATAACCACGAATACGATAGTCTTGCTGACGAGTTCCTCGCCGAGACGGACCTGGATACAGCACGCGAACAGGCCTCCCGCATGCAGGAATTCCTGGCGGAGGACCTTCCCTGGGTGGTGCTGTTTACCACACCTATTGTTGAGACCTTCAGGAGCGAACGGATAGAGTTCCCTTACACCGAATATCTGGGTGGACTCCAGGAAGTCGGCGGACTTCCATCCATAGTAACCTTCAAGTAAGCCCCGGAGGCCAGGCTGGAACCTGCGCTGACATCAGGAGATAGGTTGTATGACCGGCTATCTGGCTAGCCGCCTGTTACAGATGGCCCTGACCCTGTTCCTGATCCTCACGGTGACATTCTTTCTTGTGCAGGCCCAGCCCGGCGACTACGCAACCTTCTACGTTCTCAATCCTGATATTCCCTCGGAAGTCAAAGAACGGATCAGGGCGGCTTTCGGTCTCGACAAACCCCTCTGGCAGCAGTACTTCATCCACATGAAGAACACTATCACCGGAAACTTCGGCGTGTCCTTCGGACATTACCCACGCCCGGTGATGGAAGTGTTGCTGGAGAGGCTGCCCCGCACGCTGGTGTTGTTTGTAACGGCGACGGCGATATCCTTCTACATCGGGTTTTTGCTGGGAAAGGCAATCGCCTGGCGGCGAGGGGGAATTCTGGAGTATACGGCCACCATTACCGGGACCACCCTGTTCACCGTGTTCACTCCCGCTTTTGCGTTGATGATGATATGGATATTTGCTTTCCAACTTGGATGGTTTCCGGTCGGGAAGTTTCTGGACCCGCTGGTGTGGCGAGATTCTAACGTTACGGCCAACTCGGTTTTCAGCCTGATGCTGATTACTGCCTTCGCATTCATCACTTTCGCATTTATTGTGATGTTCATGGCAAAGAGGGGGGAACGGTCGGGGCCCAGGCGGCTGGCGATCCCCATCGTTATGGTGGGAGCCCTGGCTGTCCCTCTGGTATGGTCTTTATCAGGCATAGGCACTCTCGCCCTGGATATCCTCAAACACATGGTGCTCCCCATTGCGACGCTCACACTCATATCCTTTGCCGGCACAATGCTGCTGACGCGCAACAGCATGTTGGACACCATCCGCGAGGACTTCGTTATGGCGGCGCGGGCCAAGGGACTGCCTGAGAAGCAGGTCAGGGACCACCATGCCGCCCGAAACGCCCTTCTCCCGGTGATCACGAGTCTGGTATACAGTCTAGTGTTTGCCATAGACGGGAGCGTGATTGTAGAGAGCGTCTTTTCCTGGCCCGGCACCGGAATGACCCTGCTGGAGGCTGTTCGGTCGGAAGACCTGCCCCTGGTAATGGGGGCAATTGTGTTTATCGGAATGCTGTCTCTCCTGGCACACCTGGTAATTGACATTCTATACGTCTATCTTGATCCGAGGATACGTTACCGTTGAAGATTCCCCCTCAAACAAATCCCACATCATTACCCTCTTCGCCTGAGCCGCCGGAGGCCAAACCGATGCACGGGCAACTGCGGCTGTTTCAGGCCAGGATTCGGACGGCATTTCGGTCTTTCAGGGGCGCGGGCGCAATTTTCCTGGAGAGTCGTATCGGTATCCTGTCCCTCGTTATCATCTCCATGTTTGCTCTGATGGCAATTTCTCACCCGATACTCATGGCCACCATTTGGGACCGCGATACCTACGATCCCGTGACGGGGTATGCCATTGATGCCACGGAACAACCCGCGCCACCGAGCTGGAGCCATCCGCTTGGCACGGACCCTTTGGGGCGGGACGTGCTGAGCCAGCTCCTTTCAAGCACGGGTTCCGAGTTCATCCTTGGCATTACTGCGGCGCTGGTGACGGTGGTCGTCGCAACCAGCGTGGGGGCAGGCGCTGCCTACTATGGGGGGCTTGTGGACGCGTTCTTTATGAGGCTTGCGGACCTGATAATCGCGCTTCCGGGGATCTCTTTGCTGATTGTCTTGAGCGCGCTCTTCGATCTGAATCTCTTCTATCTCGCCCTGATAATTGGTGTGTTGGGGGGATTCGGCGGGACAGCGATAGTATTGAAGTCCCAGGCCCTCAGCATCAAGGTAAAGCCGTACATCGAGGCGGCGAAAGTGGCGGGCGGCAGCCAGTTTCGGATTATCTTCGTGCACATAGTGCCTAACCTGCTGCCCCTTTCCCTGCTCTATATGATGTTTACCGTTACCGGAGCAATTTTCGCGGAGGCGGTCCTATCGTTCCTTGGTCTGCTCGATCTGCGTATGAGTTGGGGCATCATGATCCACACCGCTAATGCGGGAGGGTACCTGCTTGGAGGCACCAAGTACTGGTGGCTGGTTATTCCCGCCGGAGCATCCATTACTCTCCTTTGCAGCGCGTTCTACCTGGCAGGACGTGCCCTTGACGAGGTAGTTAACCCAAGGTTGAGGCAAAGGCATGACTGATCCCACGAGGCGGCTACCATGACCGCAATTCAATCCGATCTCCTGCTGAAGGTAGTGGGCCTGAGGTTGCGCTACTCGACTAAGCATGGCGAGGTTAAGGCGATTGAGGAAGTGAGCTTTAACCTTGGCCGCGGCCAGTCGCTGGGCCTGGTTGGGGAGTCGGGATGCGGCAAGACTTCCCTGGCCAACTGCCTGATGCGCCTGCTGCCCGACAACGTCAGCTTGATTGGAGGGCAGGTTTTTCTTGGCAAACGAGAGTTGATGTCCCTATCTGAAGAGGAGATGCGGGAAGTTCGCTGGAGTCGAATCTCCATGGTGTTCCAGGCGGCGATGAACTCGCTGGATCCGGTGTACAGAGTCGGTCAGCAAATCATAGAGGCGATTGAAGCACATGAAGATGAGATAACCGCTGTGGATGCCCGGGAGCGGGTTGCCGATCTATTCCGCATGGTTGGGCTGGACCCCCAGCTGATGGACCGGTATCCCCACGAATTGAGTGGAGGTATGCGCCAAAGGGCGGTCATAGCCATGGCCTTGTCCTGCGACCCGGATATCATCATCGCAGACGAACCAACCACGGCGCTGGACGTGATTGTGCAGGACCGCATCCTGAGAGAACTGAAAGGCATTCAGGAGAAGCTCGGAATGAGCATTATTTACATCACCCACGACATGGCGGTGGTTGCGGAAGTGACGGACAGGATTGGGGTGATGTACGCGGGCAAGCTGGTTGAAATTGGAGATACGGCAGATGTATTTCGATCGCCCATGCACCCGTACACCGCGGCCCTGATGTCCTCGTTCCCGAGTGTTAGAGGCGAGAAGCGGCCCCTTGGGTCTCTCTCCGGCGAGCCGCCCAACCTGGCAAATCCGCCGCCGGGTTGCGCATTTCATCCCCGGTGTGCGTACGCTTCCGAAGTGTGCCGGGAGCAAGTCCCGCCCATGGTAGAGAAAGGAGGCCATTGGGCAGCGTGTTGGCATCCCTTGAACGTTGATCTGTCCGCTTCAACGAAGAATGACTATTCAGCATAGAGAAATGACAGAAAGCAACGGCACGCCGCTGGTCGAAGTTGATGGACTTACGAAGCTTTTTCCTGTTGCCGGGAACCTGTTCCGCAAGCCTGAGGGTTTCGTACACGCCGTCGACGATGTGTCTTTTCGGCTTGCCCGTGGCGAAAGTCTGGGTCTTGTGGGTGAGTCGGGCTGCGGAAAGACAACCGTAGGCAAGCTGCTGGTCAAGCTGCTGGAGCCGACAGCCGGAGACATATTCTTCCGATTTCCCGGCGTGGGTGAGGATTGGGCTATGGACGAACCGATAAATGCGTCCATGCTCAAGAGAAGGCAGATGAGAGGCTTCCGGCGTCAGGTGCAGTTGATCTTTCAGGACCCTTACGAATCCCTGAATCCCAGGCGGACGATACACGACATCATCGCGGAACCCCTGGTGGTCCAGAAGATCGGGAATTCGTTGGACCGGCTGGAGCTGGTTTCCGAGTTTCTGACGCAGGTTGGTCTCACGCCGGCTTCGACTTTCCTATTTCGTTATCCCCATGAACTTTCGGGGGGACAGCGGCAGAGGGTTGCCATCGCCCGCGCACTGATCCTCCGACCTTCCCTGGTAATTGCGGACGAACCGACCTCCATGCTGGACGTTTCCAGCCGCACGGGAATCATGTCGTTGATGCAGGAGCTTGGCGAGAATATGGGCGTGGCCTATCTGTACATTACCCACGACCTGGCGGTGGCAAGGTACATGTGCGACCGTATAGCGGTCATGTACATGGGGAAGATTGTTGAGATGGCGGAGACAGAAGAGCTTCTGCAAGACCCTCTCCACCCATACACGAAAGCCCTTTTGTCAGCGGTGCCGGTACCTGATCCCCAGCACCGCCGCAGTCCTCCCGCGATAACCGGAGAGATGACCGCCCCAATAGACCCGGCGCCCAGGTGCCGCTTTTTCGGCAGGTGCCCGGCGGCAACCTCCTTCTGCGAGGACAAGCCGCATCCTCCGATGGAGGAAAGGGGGCCGGGGCATTTTGTTGCTTGCTACGAGGTGTGAATCGGCAATCCTTAAACCATGTGCATGAAAATGCCTTAATAGGAGCTTGGTAACGGGTTGAGGGGTGAAGGATCTTAGAGGGGCTTAATTCAGCCTTCTAGGACCAAGGCGAGAATTCCATGAATTCGTCGTCCATGATCAGGGGATTGCCATCGAATTGATCAATGTCCTCAGTCAGACCGATGTGGAAGAGGGCGTCTCCTTCATGTGCCAGGGGGAGGTTGGTGCGGCCCAATATAACCCCGTCCATCGGCGAGATGATATCGGTGTCCGTCTCCCCCAGGGGATCGGAGACAACGGCAAGCACCTGTCCGGATTGTATAGGCAAGCCTATTCGCTTTGTGGATCTTATTACGCCGCTGAACGGCGCCCTCACCCACCTGCTTGAACGGAGAATCATGGGAGAACGGGAGCGGCCGGCGGCATTGTGAGCGGGCAACATGCCGAGGTGTTCCATGACCCCAACCACGCCCCTTACCCCGGCCCGGATCGCAAAGTCATCGAAGCGGAGAGCTTCGCCGGCTTCGTAGACGATTACCGGGATGCCTTCCCTAGCGGCAGTGGCACGCAGACTGCCATCTCTGTAAGAGGAGTTCAGCACCAGAGGAACGCCAAAGGCCATCGCCATACTCTCCGCGGCGGCGTCCTCCAGATCAACGCGAATCTGAGGAAAGTTTTCCCTGTGCACGGCTCCGGTGTGAAGGTCGACTCCGTGAGTGGAGTTAGTTAGGACATGTTCATGGAACATGTTGGCAAGGCGGGCGGCAAGAGATCCTCTTGCGGACCCGGGAAAGGAGCGGTTGAGGTCTCGCCGGTCCGGCAGATATCGGCTGAGATTCAGGAAGCCGGGCACATTAACTATGGGGATGGCAATCATGGCTCCGTTAAGGTGTTTCAAGGCGGGAAGCTGCATGATACGACGAATGACTTCGACCCCAATTATCTCGTCGCCGTGAATGGCTGCCGAGACGAACAATACCGGCCCATCCTGAGTACCGTTGATTACGTGCACGGGCATTGTAAGCGGGACGTGTATGGACAAGTCTGCAATGGGCAAGTCCACCTGGGTATGTTCCCCAGGGGCGACTTCTACGTCGCCGATTCTGATGACCTGAGTCGAATTGATTGCGAGGTGGTTCACTTACCGGCACCTAAAACTGCGCTTCGACAGGAATGGGTTTGGCGTTGGTTTCCATGAATGCAATAATCTGTTCTGCGATGTCATTGCCAGTCGACCGCTCGATTCCCTCCAAGCCGGGGGTTGAGTTCACCTCAATGAGCACCGGTCCGCGACTGGACCGAAGCATGTCGACGCCTGCTACGTTCAGGCCCAATGCACTGCAGGCACGTATGGCAACGGAATGCTCTTCAGGGGTGATGCTAATCTGCTCGGCTGTGCCTCCACGATGGAGGTTGGAACGAAACTCGCCCGGTCCGCTCTGGCGCTTCATGGCGCCAACCACCTGGTCGCCAACGACGAATGCTCGAATATCGGCGCCGCCCGCCTCCTTGACGAATTCCTGTACCAGGATGTTGATTTTGGCTCCTCGGAAAGCTTCGAAAGTGCTCTTTGCCGAGGGCATGGTCTCGCCAAGCACAACTCCCAGACCCTGAGTTCCTTGCACCAGTTTTATGACGACAGGGGGTCCTCCGACCATACGGATCAAGTCCTCAGAACGTCGTGCAGAATTTGCGAAACCGGTAACCGGCAATCCAATCCCCAAGCGGGACATTATCTGGAGCGCCCACAGTTTGTCACGGGCTCTTCCTATAGCCTCCGATTGGTTCAGAGTCCACACTCCCATCATCTCGAATTGGCGCAGCACGGCCAGTCCGTAGAAGGTTATAGACGCGCCAATTCGCGGAATCACTGCTTCGTAGCCGCTAAGGATGGCGCCCCTGTACAAGAGCTGCGGACTGTCGGACGTAATGTTGGCGTAGCACTGGGTTGTGTTGATGACATCGATTTCGTGACCTCTGGACTCGGCGGCGTTTACGAGGCGTCTATGGCTATAGAGGTCAGGATTGCGCGCCAGCATTGCGATTTTCATTTGACCTTACCACCACTTTCTGGACTGTCCAGTTTTTTTGAGTGACCTCTAGCCGCTCCGGTTTGGTTCCTTCCGGCAAGAAAGGATGCCCTCGGATCCACCAGGACGCGGTTACGCATTGCTTCACGGCCGATGATCATTGGAAATCCCATGGCTTCACGATTGGTGAGGCTCAACTCTATGGGCCAACGGCTGCCGCCTATCTGAAGCTCGGTGGTGATTATGTATCGATGCTCACTGCTTCCACTTGAGTTCGTCACCCATCGACGGTCGCTGAGCGGAGCCTCGCAGACCGTTGAGGTTTCCTTGTCTCTTTGCATGGGATGGACGCGAAAGCGAATCCATTGTTGACCATCAACCTCGTGAAGGCTGAGATCCCAGGCATGCAATGCGGATGTCTTGGCGCCCGTATCTAGCTTGGCCTTGATTGAGACTATGCCAAGGCCTGGCAGGGATACCCATTCCCGCCAGCCGAGCACTCGTTTATGGTTGTCGCCGGAACTCACCATTGGCTGAGGTATCCGTTCGTCGACCTCCATAATCTGCCGTCTTCGGATGAGGAGAAGATGTACGCTATGGCAACCTGTCTGATTGCATCATACACTTCATGTTACTGACTGTTGAATAACAAGGAGTGCAGTGGCATTTCAAATAGGTTCCCTGCCACCATGTTACCCACATCCCTATGGGTTGGCAACCATTACCATCGGTGATCTTGGCGCAGATGACGAAACGAATAGCCTAGTCCGATTCTCCCGCATCTTATCACCCAGTTATAGGTGGCGAACCAGGAGGGGGATTGCACAATAGCGCCTGGGAGTAGACTATTGGACCATCATGTGTGGACGATTCAGCCTTACTGCAGATTTGGGAGCGCTGGTCCGCCGTTTCGAGTTTGAGGGCAACTGGTCGGAGCTGGAGCCGAACTACAACGTGGCGCCAACCCAGAACGTTCTAACCGTGGTGGGCAGCGAGAACAGGCGCGGCGGGTTTATGAGATGGGGGTTGATTCCCCACTGGGCCAGAAGCGCTTCCATCGGAAGCCGGATGATTAACGCCAGAGCGGAGACCGTAGCGCAGAAGCCGGCCTTTCGGAGTGCGTTTCGAAGGCGACGGTGCCTTATCCTTGCCGATGGCTTCTATGAGTGGCAGGGGGGCGGCAAGGTGAAGAAACCCATGCGAATCGAAATGGAGTCCGGAGAGCCCTTCGCCTTCGCCGGGCTATGGGCCGTGTGGAAGGACCCGGAGGGCAACACCGTGCCATCCTGCACCATCATCACCACCGAGGCGAACGAGCTACTACGGTCCATACATCCCAGGATGCCGGTCATCCTACCCAGCGAGATGGAGGATTTCTGGCTGGACCGGGACGTGCATGACGCCGCGGGGCTTTCGGACGTGCTGATGCCCTATCCTTCTGACCTGATGAAGGCATTCCAGGTCTCAACCCTCGTCAACTCGGCGCGCAACAACAGCCCGGAGATTCTGACGCAGATAGGATAAGGCCACACCTGTCAGATTAGAAGTTGCCGCACATTCCCAGAGAGGTTCTCAGGGGTGGCGCTACCAACCGATTGCGTATCCGTCCCTACGTGGGTCCGCGCCACCGCTCAAAACCCCATTGGCCTGGTCCACCATTATGCCCTGGGCGCCTCCCACTACTCTTGACCAGGGTTCCAGCACTTTGATGTCATGGCCTCGGCGGGCAAGTTCAGCGAGGACTTCCGGGGAAAACCTCGACTCCATCTCCACAGTCCTGCCTTCTATGCACTTGAAGCGGGGGGCTTCGATTGCCTGCTGGACGTTCATGCCAAAGTCGAGGACGTTCATTATCATCTGAGTGGTAGTCTGGGCTATTCCGTAGCTGCCCGGAGTTCCGATGCTAAGGAAGAAATCGCCGTCCTTGAATACTTGGGCAGGGGTGGGACACCAGTCCACTAGGCGTCTTGGTCCAATTTTGTTCGGCACGTCTTTCCCGTCGGAAATGTCGAACCAATTGGCCACGTTGTTCAGGAAAACGCCTGTGTCCCCAATGGCGATGCCGGAGCCGAATCCCGAACCCAAACTCTGCGTAAGGGTCACCACGTTCCCCTCGCAGTCTGCGACTGCAAGGTGGGTGGTGGAACCCAAGAGCGCCGGATCCATTCTTCCCGGAAGGAGGCTGCCCTCCGATGCATTGGGATTGTACTGCTCACCCTGGACCGACGACGCACTGGCCATGTTTATGCGTGTCCTCTGGTCGGCGGCGTACT
>DAOUKX010000071.1:0-37661 GCA_034420855.1 Dehalococcoidia bacterium | reverse complement strand
GAGCTTCAGCGCCGGTCCGACGGCCTCTCCAGCATCGGGGCCTTGGCGTGGCTGCCCGACTCCCGGGGACTGGTGGTAATCGGCTCCGACGATGATGAAATCGGCGCTGCATGGCAGGGCAAGCTCTTCCTGCTCCGGCAGGGCCAGCAGCCGCACCTCATCGGCGGCGATTCGGTCAGGCCCGTCGCGGGCTTCCCGCCCCTGATGCCCAGCCCGCAGCTTACCGTAACCGGCAACAGCGTCACCTTCATGGGAGACTCCCACGGCCAGTCCTACGTCTGCCGCGTGTCCCTGGACGGCGGGGAAACCAAGCGTCTAACCTCGGGCGGCGCCCAGTACGCTGAGATAACGGTGGACGCCTCCTCCGGTCGGGCGGTCGTAACAGCAGCCTCTCCGGACTCAGCCGGCGACTTGCAACTGGTGGACCTGGCATCCGGACAATCCAAGACGCTGACCGACGACAACCAGACCTACTTCAACGACCATCCCATAGCGACCCTTCGCAAGTCCTCGCTGACGCGGGTCGGCATGGAGATAGAGTCCAGGCTCCTTCTACCACCGGAATTCGATGAAGCCAAGCGCTATCCCATGGTAGTCAACATCCACGGCGGGCCCCACGGCTCCTTCTACGACGCCTTCAACCCCGTGGAGCAGGTGCTTGCCACGGCGGGATACCTGGTCCTGAGCGTGAACCCACGAGGCTCTTCCACCTACGGGCCCGACTTCCTGAAGGCCGTGCTGCGAGACTGGGGTGGCGAGGACTACCGGGACATCATGGCCTCCCTCGACGAGATCTGCGCCCAACCCTACGTGGACACCGACAGACTGGGCGTGTACGGCTACAGCTACGGCGGATTCATGAGCTCATGGGCAATCGGCCACGATACCCGCTTCGGCGCCGCCGTCGTTGGCGCTCCCTGCATAGACCTTCTCGGCATGTACGGAACGTCCGACATCGGCGTCAGCTTCGGAGAACGTCAGTGGGGCGGACTTAGGAAAGACAACATCGAGGCGTACCTGGAGCATTCGCCCCTGACCTACGCCGACAGGGTGGAGACGCCGGTGCTCCTCCTCCACGGCGAGGCGGATCATAGATGCCCCATCGAACAGAGCGAGCAGTACTTCGTGGCGCTGAGGCGGCTGGGCAAGGAAGTGGAATTGGTCCGCTTCCCCGACTCCTCCCACGGGTTCCTGCGGACTGGCCATCCCAGGCTGCGGGAAGAATATATCAGCCGCACACTGGCCTGGTTCAACAAGCATCTGGGTGCGGGCGCATAAGCGTTTATGGCGTTAGCGACCGAATAATTCCTTTAGTAACTGTCCCAACGCCGCCAGACCCTGTTCAGCGGCAGTTTGCTGTCGGCGGCGCTTAACCCCATGTTGCGAGAAGAATGACCACCACCACCAACACTACAACGGCTATGATGAGAAGAGCGGCAAAGATCCTCTGCATGACCCCTACCACGGTAAATGGAAGCATGATTAGCTTTATGGGAAGCATTAGTACCCACAGCAGGCCTTTCAAAATAGCAGACATGGGGCGCACTCCTCGCAATTTGAGTTTCTACCGCCCCACTTTATCACGCCGCCGCACGTCGGGCTAAGGCGAAATCCCTGCGGCAACCGCGCTTCGGGAATTGTGATAGGATACCAGCAAGGAAATATGCTAAGAGGCGGCGTTCGACGCAATGGAACGAAGAGTCCTTCCCCGTTCCATCCATGACCTTCCCGGACCAGGAAACAACGAACCAGGCTTCCGAATGAATCAGCCCGCTGCAGGAGGAATGGCATGAGCACCTACATACAGCTTCTAACCCTCACTCATCACGGTCGGGAAGAGGCCATAGACAATCCCACGGGAGTACTCCTGGCTCAGGACGAAATAAAGGTGCCCGGCGTGCGAGTGCTCGGTCTTTACGCAGTGCTGGGCGGCTACGATTTCGTGAGCATGGTCGAGGCCCCGAACAACGATTCCATCGCCCAATACTCCCTGCAGTTGGGAGTCAAGGCGGGCGTAACCGTCGTTACCCTGCCCGCCATTCCCGTTGCCCGTCTCGAAGGCGCGGAGCTGCCGCCCTTGCCAATTGTGGATACGGCTGAGACTTCAATTCCCGACTGAGGATAGCGTTCCTCTACGATGCAAAGGCGAGAAGGAAGTGGCCCGGTGAAGCCTCGAACCCGATTCGAAAGAAAGCAGCACAACAGGGACAACAAGCGCCTCAGGCGGACGGGCGGCGCCATTTTCCGGCGTAAGCCGTCGACCAAAGAGGGCGGCTCCGTTGTCGAAGGACGTAATCCCGTCATTGAGGCGCTGCGGGCCGGTCGTGCCATCAAGCGAATCCTGCTCGCCAACGGGGTGGGGCAGTCCGCCGCCATTGAGCAGTTATTTCGTCTGGCCAGGGAGCGGGGCATGACGGTTGAGCGGGTGGAGCGACGGGAGGTGGACCGCCTCAGCGTGACCGGCAAAAGCCAGGGCGTTCTGGCGGTCACCGGCACTAAGGGGTACGTGGGTCTGAAGCGGCTGATCGACATCGGCCACGAACGGAAAGAGGCGGCGCTCCTCATGGTGCTGGACGGCATTCAGGACCCCCACAACCTGGGAGCCATAATCCGCACCGCCGATGCGGCGGGGGTGCACGGCATAGTCATCCCCGAACGCCGCTCCGCAAGCCTCTCCCCCGGTGTCGCGCGGGCGTCGGCCGGGGCGATAGAGCACGTGGACGTAGCCCGCGTCCCCAACCTGACCAACGTGCTGTCCAGGCTTTCAAAGCAGGGCGTCTGGACCGTGGGAATCGACCCCAAAGGGACGGTGGACTTCGCAGAAGTCGACTACAAGCAGCCCACGGCCATTGTGATCGGCGCCGAAGGCAAGGGGATTTCCCGCCTGATGAGGGAGCGATGCGATGCCCTCGCACGCATTCCCATGCGGGGGCGAATGGCCTCACTGAACGCCTCGGTGTCGGCGGCGCTGGTCATGTACGAGGCCATGCGTCAGCGTTCGCCTGCCCACTCCAACGGCGGTAATTCTGCCAGAGGAAAGAAGAGATGAGAGAGCCTGAGAGATACGTCAAATATATTCCAAGAACCCGGGACCTCTACGCGTCCCATACCCCCTATCGCTGGGTGGAGAATAGGGACGCGCCCTGGACGCCCTTAACCAATCCCCTGAGTGAATCGCGGGTGGCTCTGGCCAGCTCTTCCGGCATCTATCTCACCGGCCAGACCCCCTTCCACACCAAGGACGACACCTCCATCCGGGAAATTCCCAAGTCCTCGTCGACGGGCGACTTCGGCCTGAACCACTTCGGCTATCGGATGGACGGGGCGGAGAAAGACCCTAATTGCGTGTTTCCCCTTGAGCAGTTGCGTAAGCTGGAGAGCGAGGGATTCATCGGCGAACTGGCGGACACTGCCTACACCTTCATGGGGGGCATCTACTCGACGCGACGGGTCCGGGAGGAGCTTGCGCCCCGGCTGGTCGAGCGGGCCCTGGCGAATGATATCGACCTCTTCTACCTGGTGCCCGCCTGACCCGTCTGCCACCAGTCCGTAGGGCTGGTCTCAAGGGCTATCGAGGAGGCGGGAGTCCCGACTATGACGATGTCGTCGGCGTGGGACATCACGCAGAGCGTGAAGCCGCCGCGAGCGGCCTTCGTCAACTTCCCTCTCGGAAACCAGACGGGCAGGCCGGGGAACAGGGAGGAGCAGATGTCAATCGTCCGCGACGCCCTGAACGCCGCCTGTTCCATGACTGAGCCGGGAACTGTCACCATTCTCCCCTACAAGTGGGACGATGCCGGGTACGGCTGGCAGGGCGGAGAGTACCTCCCAGGATACCTGCGCCCCTACGTCCGCACCGAAGCCGTTCCCCCCACCTAACCCCTACCCCTGTTTCTGTACCTGCCCGTTGGGGCGACCGGCTGGTCGCCCACCCGCCTGAAACCCATCTAGGCTTGGGGGGCGAAGTCCGCCGCCTTCATTATCTGGTCCCGCGCCGTCACCAGCAGCGGCTGCACCCTCGGCAGGTACTCGCCAAACCACTTGGGGTCCGCCTCCACCTTCGCCTTAGCCTCCTCCATGTGCGCCAGGCTTTCGTACTGCCAGATATGGATAATCTGGGTTATGGGGCCGATTATCGTGTAGAACCAGCCCGCCAACTCCACGCCGTATTCCTTGCGAAGGGGCAGCGCCACCTCCCTCACCGCGTCCATGTACTCGTTGACCTTGCCATGCTTCAAATCATAAATGCGAACGTCGTAGATCATGACCAATCCTCCTGCGACTTGACCGCTCCGGCGCTGCCGGAGGGCCAGCCCGAAACTATCAGCCGGTGAAAATCGTGTCAAGCAACCCCCCCACCATCCTCCTTCCCTTCTTCCCTCTCCTCCCGTCCTGGGAGAGGACTGAGGTGAGGGTGCTCCCCTCCCCCTCCGCCGTAGGGGCGGCCTCGCGAACCGCCCACTCCCATCCCCCTCAACGCCCCCACGCATCCCCCCGCTCACCCTGAGCCTGTCGGAGGGATGGGGGGTGATTCGGGTGGAATGGAGGGAACCCTTGAGGGTAACGCAAAGGTCGCCTCAACAGGAACGTTCCCCATTTGTCGAAAACCCCGACCCTGAGTATGGCCTCATGGGTCCAGCAGGCTAGGGCCATCAACAGCGCCCCCGCGACTGCGTCCAGCAGATAGTGGTTGGCCGTCGCGACAATGGCAGCGAGAGTAATCGTCGGGTAAAGGACTCCGGCTGCCTTCAACAGTTTGCTGCGCTGACGGGCGAAGAGAAACCCGAAGAAAGCGGCCCAGGCAAAGTGGAGGCTGGGCATTGCGGCGTAGGCGTTGAAGTAGGCCACCACGTCGCGCATGTCGTACCAGCCGGGGCCAACGGACTTCATGGTATCGACGAAACCGAACTCTGCCATCATTCGCGGCGGGGCAACGGGAAAGACCACGTGGGCAAGGAGGGCTAACAGTAGGCTAATGACGACCACGTTCCTGTGGTGGAAGTATCTGTCCCTGTCTGCCGCGTAAAAGGCAAGGGCAGTCAGTGGAATTACGGCCAGAAAGGTCAGAATGTAGACCCAGTTGAAGGCCGTAGCAATTCCATCGCCCGCTCCAACCAGCCACCGGTTCCACGCTGACTCCCAGAAGAAACCGAGGCTGCCCTCCAAGGCTATCAGCCTTTCGGCGTTTACCCGGGCCAAGTGGTCAAGGCCATCCCTCGGTAGGTTGCAGACGGCAGCGTACACCAGGCACAGGCCGATGATTAGCGAGGCTTCACGCAGGTGGAGTGCAGCACCGTTTCGGGCCGTTAGCCATCGCAGAAGGGTACGGGAGCGAGCTATGCTGCCTTTTGCTCCCAAAACCAAGAGTCCCACAACGCCACAATCAGACTTAAGGGGTTTCAGCCTGCATCCGACGGACTGGCTCGACCCGCCATGCGTTGGATGAGGGCCTGGAGCCGGGGCGATCCCTCCAGTTCGTCTGCGAAGGCGTCAAAGTCTTCCTCCATCCAGATGGGAGGCGATCGGCGAAAGCGGCCCGTGGGCGAATAGAAGCAGAAGCGCACCCCCAAAGAGCCGTCCTCGTACTCCAGTAGCTGAATGGTCGGCACCCAATGCTCGTGGGCTACGGACACCTCTTCCACCACCTGTCCCTTGCCCCAGGGCAGATTGAAGGGTTTCGGCAGTCTTTTTTCCGGCTTCACGACGTCGGTCCTCCGCCACGGTTGCCGTTTTTCACCAAGTTTCTTGGCTAGCGAATCCTGCGGCCGCCCTGGTACACCGCCCACAGGTTGCGCATGGCCCCAACGTCGGAGAGGGGGTCTCCGTCGACGAGAATCAGGTCAGCGAGCTTGCCGACCTCCACGGTGCCCGTTTCGTCCAGCGTTCCCGTGATATCGGCGGCGATGCTGGTGGCCGACATTATGGCCTGCATGGGCGTCAGCCCCGCTTCTATCATCACCTCCATCTCGTGGACGATGGTGCCGTGGCGCACCGGCGAGCCTCCGGCGTCGGTGCCCGCCGCAATCTTCACGCCCGCGTCAAGCAAATGGCGGAAGCTGGTTATGGAAGCTTCACGCCGCTCTTCGGACTCGTCTATCTCCTCCTTGGAAAGCCCCCACCTGACGGCGGCGTTGAGCCGGTAGTCCCAGGTGGACATGGTGGGCACGGCAACGGTGCCCTTCTCCGCCATCAGCCCGGCGGTATAGGTGTCGATGCTGGTGCAGTGCTCGATGGAGTCGATGCCTGCTTCAACGGCCTCGGTGGCGCCGACGAAGCCGGTGCAGTGGGCGGCGACCTTCAGTCCCGCAACGTGGGCCAGGTCCACCACCAGGCCGGCAATCTCAGGCCCCAGGGTGGCGTAGTCGGTGCCGTCCTCCCTGACGCCCGTTGCGCCGACTTTAATGAGGCCTGCGCCCTGGGCGATCTGCGACATAACGACCCGACGCATCTGGTCAGGAGTCTCTATGGTATGGACCATGGAATAGGGCCAGGTGGTGGGCCGCTGGATCCACTGTCCCGCCGCGGTGATGCGCGGCCCGGGAATGGCGCCGGTGGCGACCTGGCGCGCCAGGGTGATGCTGATGCCGAAGGGGGAACCCACGTCGCGGGCGGAGGTCTGGCCCGTCATCAGCGCCCGCTTGGCGTTGGCGGCGGCCTTGACCAGCAGCATCTCCGGCTCCTCGTCATTCATGGCCATGACGCCGTTCTGGCCGCCGTCGCCGGCGAAGTGCTCGTGGCAGTCGAAGGTGCCAGGCATCAGCGTCAGGTCTTCGCCATTGATGTCCTCGTAGTGGGGATGGGTGGAAGGCGAAACGTTGCCCTCGCCGATCCAGCTTATGAGGCCGTTTTCGACCACCACGTTCACGGATGGAATGGGGTCGCCGCCGTTGCCGTCGATTAGCCTCACGTTTCTAATGAGAAGGTTCATGATTTTCTCCTACAGGCGGCGGAGCATCGATTGCGCCCTGTTACCGCCTAATACGCGCAAAGAATATGCCCTGAATACGGGTGGGAATTAAGGTCATGCTAGCACCCGTCGAAAAACAGTGTCAAGGAATGCTGTGCCCGCTGCGGATTATGGCCCGGCAGGGGAAATTGTTTCGGAAACAATTTGGGATAATGCGTAATCGTTTTGTGAATTGTTTGGGGGGTTTGTGCCTGAGATGGGAATTGATTCGGAAAGCAATTGGGGATGTTTCAGGGTGGATTCGCGCCTGAGAGGGAGGAAATTTCGGGTTTGAATTGTTTCAAAAAAATGTAGCTAAAGATTCGCAGCAACTTGCAGGCGGATTCGCACATCCTATGAGGGGTCGAAGTGGCGGCGCTGAGTGTTTATGAGCCCGCTCAACAGGAGCCGATCTTCCAGACCTCGTCGGCAGAGGCTTTGGAGTCGGTAAGGAGGGAGTCAAGCTGAAGACGGAGGATGGTGATTTCATGGGAGAGGTCGTCCATTTTGACGGCCTGGTCGAGTTTTTTGATTCTATCCGGGGTGAGGAATTTGGAGTAGAGGCCGTGCTTGCGGGCGTTCTGATTGCCGAAGGGAGCGCCGCGCTTTTTCTTGCGCGGTTCATTCTTGCCACCAAGCAAAGTCGAAATTAGAAGCTCCCTAGGAAAACCGAGAGAATCGGCTAATTCCAAGATGGTTTCGGGTGTGTGTTCTATATTTTTTATGAGGGAAGGCTAGCAGGGGAGGGGGATAGGCTGCAATAGGCAAAATGGCACTTTTTCGGGGAGGGACGGGCGGCCACAGGGGTCGCCCCCACGGGATGAGCGGGGATGGGAGAGGGATGTGGGTGACTGAAATGCCGCTTTGTGCTATCATGTTGAAAATTTTGACTACACGCCTAATTTCCCTCAATCAATCCCACAGCCCGGAGGATATACAGCAATGCCCAGTAAAGACATAGCGCTTATGGCACACCTGATGCGACGGGCCGGGTTCGGCGCTTCCTACGAGGAGTTGGAAGCCCGCGCCGCCAATGGCTACGAGGCAACGGTGGAAGAGCTTCTGGACCCGGAGGCCCACGGCATACCCGAGGTGGACCTGCACATGTTCAACCGGTACCACCCCCTGGCGGAGGCGGAGGCCAGCACGGAGAAGAGTTCGCTTACCTTCATGTACTACCTGCTGACCACCCAGCGTCCGTTGGAGGAGAAGATGACCCTCCTCTGGCACATGATCTTCGCCACGGGCAACTCCAAGGTGGAGAACTCGAGGGAGCTTACGGGCCAGCTTGACACCTTCCGCAAGTACGGCATGGGCAGCTACCGGGAGCTGCTGGTGAAGCTTTCCAAGGACCCGGCCATGATCTTCTGGCTGGACAACAACGAGAACCACAAGACCGCCGTCAACGAAAACTGGGGCCGCGAGCTTCTGGAACTCTTCTCCATGGGACAGGGCAACTACACGGAGGACGACGTTCGGGAAGCCTCCCGCGCCTTCACCGGCTGGACCATCAAGCCCAAGCTGCCGAAGGACCCCTTCCTGTGCCTGGACACGTGGGAGTTTCTCTACCTGCCCCAGGACCACGACAACGGCGAGAAGACCTTCCTGGGCCACACGGGCAACTTCAACGGCGAGGACATCATCGATATCATCGTGAAGCAGCCCGCCACGGCCCGGTTCGTGGCGCGGCATCTGTACAACTTCTTCGTCGCCGATGAGATTCAGGTCCCGAGCTGGAAGGACGAGGAGCCCCGCGACCCGGAGGCCGTCGACGCCATCGCAGAGACCTTCGTCAACTCCGGTTACGACATCCGCGAGACCCTGCGCTTCATCTTCAACAGCGACTTCTTCAAAGACGAGAGTGCCTGGTTCGCCCGGGTGAAGAGTCCCGCCGAGATCGTCGCCGGCACGGCGCGACTCACCGGCGAGTACCAGGCGATGCGCCCCGGGATGCTGGGACTAGCGCTGGAGTGCGGCTACCAGGGGCAGGCATTGACCGACCCGCCCAGCGTGGAGGGCTGGCACTACGGCCAGGAGTGGATCGACACCGGCGCGCTCATCCGTCGCGTGAACTTTATGGCGGACACCCTGAGCGACGCTTCCACACCGGGCATAGAATCCATCATCAACCGGCTGGGGCAGAAGCATTCATTCACGCCGAGCGAACTGGTGGACGCCTGCCTTGAGCTTCTGGGTCACGTCCAGCTTGGCGAGAACACCAAGGACGAGATCATGAGCCATTTCCGCGGCGACCAGGTAATCCCCCGCGGCTTAACGGAAGAGGAGAGAGCGGCCTTTGGACGTCGCGTCACCGAGATTCTGCAGCTTATCGCCGCCACCAGAGAGTACCAGTTCTGCTAACTTTGCAAACCGACCTATTTCGTCCAAGGGGGTAAATAAGTGGCCTTAACCAAGATCGCCGTAGAACGCACCTACAACTACAGCCATAACGTGGGGATGCTGACCGCCTTCTCCGGCCCCGTGGACATGGCCTTGGGAGAGCCGGGCCAGGTCTTCGTATCGTGCCGCGCCAGCGAACCCGGCGCCCGTCCCGGACGAGGTCAGGGCTGGGTGCGCTGGAACCTGGAGGACGACACGCTCATTCTCAACGTGCGCTCGGAAGACACGGGCGAACGGGAGATAGTCTGGCCTTCCGCCCTAGTTCTCGACACGGCGGGCGGCAGCGTTCTGCAAGCCGACGAGTGGCGCAACCGGGTATCCACCTACACCACAGAGGGCGAGTACCTGGGAAGCTGGGGCAACCCAGGCTCCGCTCCCGGCCAGCTTGACGGCCCCAGCGGCATGCGCTTCGACCCGGACGGGAACCTGGTCATCGCAGAGAGCCGCAACAACCGGATTCAGCGTTTCGACAGGGAGGGTCGTCATCTGGAAAGCTGGGGAGAAGCGGGCTCCGGCATGGGACAGTTCGATATGCCCTACGGCATCCACGTGGACGACGAAGGCAATGTCTTCGTTGCCGACTGGGGCAACGACCGGGTGCAGAAGTTCAACCCGGACGGCGAGCTTCTCAATATCTTCGGCGCTTCCTCCACGGGCGTCGGCAGCTTGACGCGTCCCAGCGGCGTCGCCGTCGACCCGGACGGGGACGTGTACGTGGCGGACTGCGGCAACAACCGGGTGCAGATCTACACCGCCGAGGGCGAATATGTCACCGGACTTTACGGAGACGCCCGAACTCTCTCCAAGTCTGCGCAGATGTACGTGGACGTGAACCCGAACATGGCTAAGGCGAGAATGCGCGCCGACACCTCCAAGGAGTGGCGCTTTTTCCGTCCTACCGCCGTAGCCATCGCCCCCGACGACATGATTCTTGTGGCTGAGGCGATTCCGGGTCGGATCCAGTTCTACCAGAAAGAAAACGACTACCAGGACCCCCAGTTCAACCTGTAAAAGTTCAAAAACCTAAGGAGGAAACACCCATGATCAACGGTTTCAAGGTTATCGACGCCGACGCCCACATGCAGGAGCCCGGCGACCTCTGGGACAAGTACGTAGAGGCGTCATACTGGGAGAGGCGTCCCAAGGTGGAGGCGATGGAGCATCGCATCTACTTCAAGTACGCAGAGAGCGAGCTCTTTCCCAAGACCGGTCTGCCTACGGGCGTGTGGAAGAAGCGTCCCCAGAAGATGTTCGAGCGGATGCCGGAGAAGTACGGCCAGGCCTACGACAACTACTGGAGCGCCGAGAGCCGCTTGGTGGACATGGAGAAATACGGCTGGGACAAGATGGTCTGCATCCCCGGCATCGGCGCGGCGCCCCTGGGACAGCAGGGCCGCGACCCCGACCTGATGTGGGCGCTGGCTCGCGCCTACCACAACTGGGCGCACGACTTCTGCTCCGCCGACCCGACGAAGCTGAAGCTGGTCGCAAACCTGCCCACCTACGACATCGAGAATACCGTCACCGAGACCCGACGGGCCGTCGCGGAACTCGGGGCCGTCACGGTGATGATGCCCAAGCCCCAGCCGGGCAAGTTCTGGCACGAGCCGGAATACGACTCCTTCTGGGATCTCATCGAGGAGCTGGACGTGCCCCTCTCCTTCCACGGCGTCGGAAGCTGCGCGCCCCATGCGGGCTCACGCTACTCCGGACAGGAGGGAGCTATGTTCGCCCTTCAGCACGCCATCGGCTTCCCCATGGAGAACATGATCTCCCTGGGTCACATCATGTACACCGGTATACTGGACAAGCATCCCAACCTCCGTTGCAGCTTCCTCGAAGGCAACGCTGGATGGGTGCCCTTCTGGCTGGGCCGTCTCGACGACCACGCCGTGGGCCGCCAGTCCGTCTTCTGGGATGACAACAACCTGACCATGACGCCCTCCGAGTACTTCATGAGGAACATTTGGGTTGCCTGCGACGGCGACGAGGTGGGGCTCGCAGCGGTGCTCGACCTAATCGGGGACGATAACTTCGTGTGGAACACGGACTATCCCCACTCCGATGCGCCCGACCCGGACAAGGCGCTGCCCGAGCTTCTGGAGCAACCCATTTCCGAGGAGAGCAAGCGAAAGATTCTGTGGGACAACCCCGTGCGCCTCTTCGGCGAGCGGATAACCGGCTAGTCGCACGAATCGGCGCAGAGCGCCGGTAGTTTCAACGAGAACCGATGCAACCCCGCCGTTCCTGTGTAGACGGGAACGGCGGGGTTGACGTATTATTCGGGAAGCAGACACAGTCATCAAAGCAGCGAAACGTCGCTCCAAACAACCATCCCAAAGGGGAAAGAAGCATGAATAGCACGAAAGTCATCACCGCCAACCTGCTCATCGACGGACAGGGAGGTGCGCCCATCGACAAGGGCGCCATCCTCCTGGAGGGTTCCAAAATTTCCTGGGTAGGCCCTGCGAAAGACCTGCCAAGAGGGGACGGCCCCGAGCCTGAGACCCTCGACTTCCCCAACGGGACGATTCTTCCCGGACTGGTGGATGTCCATACCCACACCAATCTGCCGGGCGACGGCACCGCCGTGGAGGAGGGCTGCGACGAGCCGGACGAGATCCTAATGCTCCGCTCCGCCTGGAACGCTCGCAAGCACCTGGAAACAGGGGTGACCACCGCGCGGGACAATGGGGCCAAGAATCTGACCAGCATCAACCTCAGAAAGGGTATAGAGCGCGGCTTCATACCCGGCCCTCGGATGGTGGTCAGCGGCAGGCCCATAACCGTCACCGGCGGGCACTGCTGGGTCATGGGCGGCGAGGCCGACGGCGTCGATGGCGTCCGTACTGCCGTGAGGCAGCTAGTGAAGGAGGGTGTGGACTTCATCAAGGTGATGACGACGGGCGGCGGCACCAGGACTTCCTTCCCCACACGGCCCTCCTACGGGCTGGAGGAACTGCAGGCCATCACTGAAGAAAGTCATCATTTCGGCAAGCTGGTGGGAGCGCACTGCTCATCTACCCAGGGGATCATCAACTCCCTGGACGCGGGGGCGGACATGCTCATCCACTGCACCTTCTTCAACCCGGACGGCTCCTACACCTACAACCCGGCGGTGGGAGAACGCATCGTGGAGGCGGGGGCGTGGGTCAACCCGACCCTGCACGTGGGTACGGCGACCCTGTGGGTGCTGGAAGCGAAGCAGCGTCAGAGCGGCCTGAACCACGAGGAAATCGAGCTGCTGGAGACGACGAAGCGACGGCTGAACTGGCGGTTGGACAGCTGCCAGAAGCTGGTGGACATCGGTGCGAAGATGGTATCCGGGTCCGACTCGGGCTGGAGCAACTACGCCATGGGCCTGTTCCAGCGGGAGGTGACGGAGATGACGGACATCGGCCTCGACAACATGGGGGCGGTGCTGTCCGGGACGAGCGAAGCGGCAAAGTCGATTGGGATGGACCACCTGGTGGGGACGCTGGAGCCGACCAAGGAAGCCGACGTGATTGTGGTGGAGGGGAACCCGCTGGTGGACATCGGCGCGCTTTCCAACATCAGCGCCGTGTTCAAGGGGGGCGTGCAGGCGGTTTAGGACTGGGTCTGGGGTTCGATGTCCAGGAGGAGCTTGCGAAGGCGTCTGCCCATGGTAGAGAGGACCTTTATGCGAAGGCCCTCGTAGACCACCTCGTCGCCCGGCTTGGGCATCTTGTCTAGAATGCTGTAGACCACCCCTCCGATGGTGTCCACCTCTGCCTTGTCGAAGCTGGCGTCAACCAGCTCCTCCAGATCGTTGAGGGAGAGTCCGGCGTCTACGATCAGTCCACCGTCCGGCGTGGGCGTCGCGGTGGGACTCTTGGACGGTGAGAACTCGTCCTCGATTTCGCCTACAATCTCCTCCAGCAGGTCTTCCAGGGTCACCAGACCCTCTGTGCCGCCGTGCTCGTCCACCACCAGCGCCATCTGGACGTGCCGGCCCTGGAACTCCGTCAATAGTTCGCTGAGACGCTTGGTCTCCGGTACGAAGAAGGGCTCAAGCATAAGCTCTTCCAGGGGTGGCCAGGGGGGTTCGGTGTTCAGCAGGGGCATGAGGCGGCGGGAGTAGATTACGCCTACCACCTCGTCGATGGTCTCGCGGTAGACGGGCAGGCGGCTGTGGCCCGACTCCAGCATCCGATTGACCACGTCCGAAAGGTTGTCCTTCACGTCCACGGAGACGATGTCCATCCTGGGCACCATCACGTCGCGGGCGTTGTAATCGTCCAAACGGAGGATGGACCGGATCATGGAGCGCTCCCGCTCGTCCAACTCGCCGTGGGACTCCTCGCCCACCATCACCTCCACGCTCGGACCCGTGAGACCCTCCGCCCCCTCCGACTGGGTTGTCGAAGCAGTCTCATTCAGACCATTTGCTTTTTTGGGCCTGGACGACGCCGGATGCCTGAATAAGAGGTCTATGGCTGCCAGTAACGCCAGCGCCGCCAGTGTAAAGAAGGCAGCCCGGAGCCACGTCATCCATTCAAGGGAGAAGAGGAACGCCGTAACGGAAACTGCGACCGCAATGATGACTGCGACGCGCGCAATGTCCAACCAGGGAGGCGCGTCCTCCCCTTTGAGCATGCGCCGCCGGAGGCCGACGCCTGCATAGGCCAGCAGTGCGGCGGCCAAGACCAGACCCGAAGATAAACCGCTTTCGTCCAAGCTTGTTTTTCCTCGATGCCTCCCGTAAAAGAAGGGTCCCTTCTATTCTAGCCGGCGTCTCCTCCGTTGGAATCTGCGGCGGGGTCGCCAGCGGCTTTGTCGGGAGACCTCTCTATGATTCTAGCAGGAACACCCACTGCCAGTCTATACGGTGGAACGTCTGTATTCACCACTGTGCCGGCTCCGGTGACTGCGCCCTTGCCCACCGAAACGGGCGCTACCAACATGGTATCGGAACCGATGAATGCTTCTTCTCCGATACTCGTCCTGTGCTTGCGGGCCCCGTCGAAGTTGCAGGTGACGAGGCCCGCACCCAGGTTGGCGTTTGCGCCGACTTCGGCGTCGCCCACGTAGCCGAAATGCCCCAACTTGACGCCCCTGCCAAGGTGGCTTGCCTTTACCTCCACGAAGTTGCCGATATGCGTGTTCGCCTCCACGTAGCAGCCGGGGCGGAGGTGGCTGTAGGGGCCCACGTCCACGTCATCCTCCAGGGTCGAGCCCTCCACCACTGACAGGAGCACGCGGCACCTGTCGCCGACGTTGGAGCCGCGAATAAGCGCGCCTGGGCCGATGACGCAGTCCTCGCCGACTGCCGTGCCTGCCTGAAGGTGTGAGTTCGGGTGTATGACGGAGTCCCGTCCAATGACGACGTCTGCATCAATGTAGGTGGAGGCGGGATCGATGATGGTGACGCCCCCCTCCATCCACTTCTCCGCGATGCGACGCCGCATCGCCGCTTCCGCCGCAGCCAGACTTATCCGGTCGTTGACGCCCATGATCTCCTCCGCTTTCCCTGTTGTGACAGTCTCTATGGTCTCACCCTGCGTCGCGGCGGCTTCCGCCAGCCAGGTCAGGTAGTATTCGCCGTTAGGGCTGGCCGGAATCATGCCCACGTTTTCTGCCAGCCAGGAACCGTTAAAGCAATAGACTCCCGCATTGACTTCGTCCCCCAAGTCTCTCCCGTAGGCGTCGGCGGCCTCGACGATGCCGCGAACACCGCCGTTGTTGTCCCGTCGAATCCTTCCCAGGTCCTGCTGCTCCGAACCCTGCGCCGACAGCAGGGTCAGGACGGCGTCCGAATTCAGGTGGCGTGTCATCAGGCTTTCCAGGGTGGAAGGACACACGAGGGGAGTGTCCCCCATCGTCACCAGCACGTTGGCGTCGAAGGCTCCCGCCACACCGGCGCACTGCATAACCGCGTGGCCCGTGCCGAGGGACTGCGGCTGGACCACGTACTCGACGGAATCGCCCAGGATCTTTCGGACGGCCTCGACGTTGTCCCGCGATACCACCACCAAGACGCGGTGGACGGCCGCCTGTTTCAGTCCTTGTACCACGTGGACAATCATCGGCTTGCCGCAGACCTGGTGCAGGACTTTCGGGATTTTCGAGTTCATGCGACGGCCCTCACCGGCCGCCAGCACCACGCCGACCCATTCGGACGTATTCGCGCCTCCCTGTTTTGTCATTGCTCCCCCTGCACGTTATTCGGAGTGCTAGCGAAGAATCTTGCAGTTGTGTGCCTCGCCACCTGGCAACGAGATTCTTCGTCGATATGCTCCTCAGAATAACATGATTGGAACGCATCTCCAGTAACCAAACAGTATATCGTCTTGTGGGGCATTGGCGCCCATGCTATGCTTTTACGGTGCCCCTGTAGCTCAGAGGATAGAGCGCTGGCCTCCGGAGCCAGGTGCGGGCGTTCGAGTCGCCCCAGGGGCGCCATAGAGTGGCTCCGGACCCAAGCGGCCATCATTTCGGGGCGTGGCGCAGCGGTAGCGCGCATGGTTTGGGACCATGAGGTCGTGAGTTCAAACCTCACCGCCCCGACCAAAATTATACTAGTTCATCGGTTCGCCAAAGCAGTCATCCAAAACTCCGGCCAAACTGTTACACTGCAAGAAATAAACAGCGTCCAGCTTCAAATCTTACCAGAGGCTATTGTCATGGGATCCGGAAGACCCAACTGGTACTACGACCATCCTCCCGCATGCACGTGCGCCCAGTGCGACGCACAGAGACTCAACCGGAAGACGCAAGGGCAGAAAGTCAAGGGTTGGTTTCGGGGGCTTTGGCCCTTCGGCAAGGGCAAGAAGGACAAGTAGAGGAGCCGCACAATCGTGACCCTGCCTCCCAAACGCGTCCAATACAGCCCCATCATCGACCGTCCTCCCATCAGGTGGCCCGGCGGAGAACGGGTTGCCCTCTGGATTTCTCCCAACATCGAGCACTACGAGTATTTGCCGGTATTCGATGGACAGCGAGACCCCTGGCCCCGGATGCCCTACCCGGACGTTCGGGAGTATTCCTACTGCGACTATGGCAACAGGGTGGGGTTCTGGCGAATGCTGAAAGCGCTGGACAATTTCAACATTCGCTGCACCGTATCCCTCAACCTGGCCGTGCTCGAGCACTATCCCGAAGTGAAGGCAGCGATGGTGGAGCGGGACTGGGACTTCATGAGTCACGGGATATACAACACCCAGTACCTGAATACGTTTTCAGAGGAGGAGGAACGGGCCTTCTACGAAGACTGCATCCAGACCCTTGAGCAGCATACGGGGAAGCAACTCAAGGGGATGCTGGGCCCGGCAATTTCCGGTTCGGAGGCTACGCCAGACCTGATGGCGGAAGCGGGCCTTATTTACCACACTGATTGGATGCACGACGACCAGCCCGTGCCCATCAACGTCAAGTCGGGGAAGCTGATATCCGTGCCCTACTCCGTGGAGACCAACGACGGGATTATCTTCAGGAGCTATGCCGACGGCGAGACCTTCTACCGCATCTGCAAGGACCAGTTCGACCAGCTATACCGGGAGGGTGAGGAGAGCGGGCGGGTGATGTGCATTGCCATCCACCCCTTCCTTACGGGACAGCCCCACCGAATACGCTACCTGGAGAAGACCCTGGACTACATTATGTCCCATGACGGGGTGTGGCAGACGACGGCTGACGACATCGCCGACTTCTACATCGAAAACCACTACGACGAGGCTGTGGCCCACGCCGCCGCCCTCTTCGGGAGAGGATAGACTTGCCCGGACAGCGCGGCTTCGGCATGGACCATGACCACTACGACTGGTCGCCCCTTGTCGAACGGCAACCCCTGCTATGGCCCAACGACGCTCGGATGGCGGTATGCGTCGTAGTGAGCCTTGAGCGGATGGAGTGGAGTCCCCGGCCCGGCGCCTTCCAGACGGCGACCCTGTATAACCGTCCTCTGCCCGACTACCGAGGGTACTCCCATCGTGAATACGGGCACCGGGTGGGCATCTTCCGCGTCCTGGACGTGCTGCAGAAGCACGGCATCACGCCGACCATCGCCATGGACGCCCTCACCGCGCGGCACTACCCCTACCTGGTGGAGCACTGCTTGGGCAGGGGCTGCGAAATCATAGGCCACGGCATCGCCATTAGCCGGGTCATCAACAGCCGGATGTCGGAGGCGGAGGAGCGGGACTACATTCGGGCAAGCATCGATGCACTGACGGAAGACACAGGTACTCCACCCAAGGGCTGGCTCAGCCCGGACTACGGGGAGTCGGAGCGCACACCCGCGATTCTGGCCGAAGCGGGCATTGAGTATCTCTGCGACTGGGCCAACGACGAGCAGCCCTATCCCATGACAACGCCGAAGGGTTCACTGGTTTCACTGCCGCTACTGCTGGACCTGAACGATTCCTTCGCGTTGGCCGAGCGGGGCTTTCCCGTCCACGAATACGCCGGGATGATCAGGGATGCCTCCGATACCATTTACGCCGACTCTGAGGAGACGGGCCGCCTGTTCGCCCTGAACGTGCACCCGTGGATAATGGGGCAGCCCTTCCGCATCGGCTACCTGGATCGGGCCCTCGAGCACGTCATGGGCAAGCACGGGGTGTGGGCCGCTTCCGGTTCCGAAATTTTCCAACACTACCTGCAATCTATAGACAATAGCCGTTAAGGAGGCTGGATACATGACAAGCATCGCCATCAAGGGAAGCTGGGTAGTCGGCTGGGGCGAGAACGGGCACGAGGTAATCAACGACGGCGTTGTCGTCACCCAGGACGATCGCATAGCCTTCGTCGGCTCCCAGGGTGATCCCGACTGCCCGCCCGCCGACCGGACCATAGACGCTTCAGGGATGCTTGTCTCGCCAGGGCTTATCAACCTTCACGCCATCGCCAACCTAGACGTACAGGTGCTTCACATTGACGGGCCGGACGACGCGGGCTTCCCCAAGGCCAAATCCTTCGTCATGGATCCCGACCTTCCTCACATCCTCACCGACGAGGAGTACCGGGTCAGCGCCGACTTCAGCGTCGCGACGCTGCTGAAGAGCGGATGCACGACTTTTGCCAACGTGACCACCAGCGCCACCAAGAGGTGGGAGGACTCGCGGGTGGAGCCTTACGCCCTAGCCGAGGCCTCGGAGCGGATGGGGGCGCGGGGCTGGATCGGCCACTTCTACATGGAGGGGTGCACCTACACCGACGCTGGCGGGGAGTCCGTGTGGGTGTGGGACTCCGAAAAGGGCCAGCAGGCGATGGACAACGGCATCGAGCTGGTCAAGTACCTGCAGAAGCGCAATCATCCGCTTGTGACGGGGTTCCTGTTCCCGGTTCGCACCGATAGCTGCTCGGAGGATATGCTGAAGGAGACGGTGCGACAGGCGAAGCTACTGGGAGACGTGCATATTCGCGCGCACTTCGCCCAGCGGATAGCGGAATTTCGGCTGTTCAAGTCGAAGAACCCCAACCGGTCGATGGTGGAGTGGCTGCAGGACATCGGCTTTCTTGGCCCGCAGATCTGCCTAACTCACGCCATCTACATCGCGGGGCACAGCGAAACCGGCGACGCGCCGGGCAGCGACCTGCAGATTCTGGCGGAGACAGAGACCAACACGTGCCACTGTCCGGTGGTGTCGTCGCGCGGGGGAAAGAACCTGGAGTCCTTCAGCCGGTACATCGCGGCGGGGGTGAACATGGGCATCGGCACGGACACATACCCGCCGGACCTGCTAGAGGAGATGCGGATAGGGGCGCTAGTGAACAAGGTGGTGGAGGGTTCGCGTAGGGCGGGGACAGTGCGGGACTTCTTCAACGCCGCGACCATCAACGGGGCGAAGGCTTTGAGGCGGGACGACCTTGGGCGGCTGGCTCCGGGCTGCACGGCGGATATCAGCATCTTCGACTTCAACGGACTCCACTACGCGCCCATCGACGACCCGATGCGGACGCTGGTGCACGTGGCCACGGGCAAGAACTGCCACACCGTGCTGACAGGCGGCGAGGTTGTGGTTGAGAGTGGACGGGTGGTTGGCCTCGACGAGGAGGAGTTGGAGACAAAGGCACGGGATGCGTGGTTGAAGTACAAGGACGGGGTGGTGGCTTGGGATGAGGCGAAGCGTCCCAGCGACGAGATTTTTGTGCCGCTGCTTCCGAGGGGCCAGGGGTATTGAGGGAACACCCTCTTCCCAACCTTCCCCTATCAGGGGGAAGGGAATTGGAAAAACCGTATCCATAAGGGTGGCTCAAGAAGGCTTATTTTGGAGGGTTTTCTATGGCGAGCATTGCGATAAAGGGAAGCTGGGTTGTCGGATGGGGCAAGGGCGGACACCATGTCATCAGGGATGGGGTGGTCGTCACCGAGGATGACAGGATCTCCTTCGTCGGCTCGCAGGGAGACCCCGAGTGCCCGCCCGCAGAGCGTACCATCGACGCTTCGGGGATGCTTGTCTCGCCGGGCCTGGTCAATCTGCATGCCATCGCCAACTTGGACTTGCAGGTGCTTCGGATGGACGCCAGCAGTGAATCTACTTTCCCCAAGCCCAAGTCCTTCGTCATGGACCCTAGCCAGCCGTATATTTTGACGGATGAGGAGTACCGCACCAGCTCGGATTTCAGCGTGGCGACGCTCCTCAAGGGGGGAAGCACCACTTTTCTCAACGTGACCACCAGCGCGTCGAAGCGTTGGGAGGACACCAGCGAGACCTACGCCCTTGCGGAGGCGTCGGAGCGGATGGGAATGCGGGGGTGGATCGGCCACTTCTACCAGGAGAGCTGCAACTACACCGACGCCAGCGGCCAGACCCAGATGATTTGGGACTCGAAGAAGGGCCAGCAGGCCATGGACCACGGCATTGAGGTGGTAAAGTACCTGCAGAAGAAGGACCATCCGCTTCTAACGGGCTACCTCTTTCCGGTGCGGACGGACGGCTGCTCCGACGACATGCTGAAGGAGACTGTGCGCCAGGCGAAACTGCTGGGAGGCGTCCACATTCGCTCTCACTTTTCGGAGTACCCCCACGAGTTCCGCGGCTTCAAGGCGAGGAACCCGGACCGGACGATGGTGGAGTGGCTGAACGACGTGGGATTTCTAGGGCCAAACATCTGCCTGACCCACGCCATCTACATCGCGGGTCACAGTTTCACGGGCGAGGAGGGCAGCGATGACCTGGACATTCTGGCCCAAACCGGTACCAGCGTGTGTCACTGTCCGGTGGTGTCAGCGCGCGGCGGCAAGGCGATGGAGTCCTTCGGGCGATACGTCCGTGCGGGGGTGAACATGGGCATCGGGACGGACACCTTCCCGCCGGACATCATAGAGGAGATGCGCATGGGCGCAATCATCAACAAGATAGTGGAGGGAGATCGCAGCGCAGGAACGGTCGTTGATTTCTACAACGCAGCGACAATCGGCGGGGCCAAGGCGCTGGGGCGGGAGGATCTGGGGCGGCTGTCTGCGGGCTGCACGGCGGACATCAGCATCTTCGACTTTTCTCACCTGACCGCAGCGCCCATGGACGACCCTCTACGGATGCTGGTGCATGCCGCCAACGCCCGCGACTGTCACACAGTGCTGGTGGGAGGCAAGGTGGTGGTTGAAGCCGGGCGCGTCGTTGGGGTGGACGAGGAGGAGCTGGCCCAGAAGGCGCGACAGGCGTGGCTGAAGTACAAGGGCGGGATAGCGGCCTGGGACACAAGCCAGCGCAGCAGCGACGTGGTGTTTCCGCCACTGATGCCCTGGGCGTAGGATAGGGTGGATGAAGCGGGAAAATCTATCCAAGCGGCTGGAGTCGCGATGGCGGGAGTTGCACGACTCGTATAGTGGGTTGTCACGAGAAGCGCTGCTGAAGCCCGGCGTGGTGGGGGACTGGTCGATACGGGATGTGTTCGTGCATGTCGCAAGCTGGGATGGGGAGGCGTTAACGGCGTTGCCGGTTATCGTCGATGGCGGGCGGGTTCCGCGCTACTCAGACGTGTTCGGAGGGATCGATGCCTTTAACGCGCTGACTCAGGAACGGAAGGCAAGTCTCAACCTGGAGCAGGTTACTCAAGAGTTAGAAGACACGCACCAGCGGCTAGTGGATTTTCTTGAAGGGGTACCGGACGCTGCGTTTGCTACGGAGGGCAGGTTCCTAAAGAGATTGCGGCAGGACACCTACGGTCACTACCGGGAACACGCCGAACAGATTAACGCCTGGCGCGAGAAGTTCCGCGCTTAGTCTTTAATTCGCTGCAGGACGGTCCTGACAGCGTCGACCAAGGCGTCGACTTCCGCTTCCGTGGTGAGGGTACTCAACGCGCCGGAGCAGGTTTCCTGCAACAGGACGCCTTCGTTGACCAGCCCCATGAACAGGGCATTGCGCGTGGCCTTGTCGCTCCTGAGAGCGGAGCGGTAGTCCTTCACCGGCTCCGAGGTTATGTGAATGCCGAAGAACGAGGCCGTGCCCGTTATCCGGCCAGGGACTTCCAGTTCGTCGAAGACGGCGCGGAGCTTGGCCCTGAGGTTCTCGCCCAAGGCGTTCAGCCGCTCGTAGACATCGGGAGTCATCGATTCCATAACCACTGTGCCGGCGGCAAGGGTCATTGGATTGGCGTTGAAGGTGCCGGCGTGGGCCACCGCTGCGCCGCCGTCCGAGGGGTCGAAGAGGGCCATGATATCTTTCCGACCACCGAAGGCGCCCACGGGGAGGCCGCCGCCGATGATTTTCCCGAGGCAGGTCATGTCGGGCGTGACGTTGAAGGACTGCTGGGCGCCACCCAGAGCGGCGCGGAAGCTCTGGACTTCGTCGAAGATCAGCAGGAGGCCCAACTCCTCCGTCACCTCGCGGATGCCGCTCAGGAACTCCGGATCTGCCGGCACGTAGCCCAGGGCTGAGGCTATGGGTTCCATGATGACGCAGGCGAGCTCGTGGCCGTGGGACTTCAGGATACGAGCGCTTTCGTCCAGGTTGTTATAGGGGAGGGTTACGACGCCTTCGGCGACGCTGGGAGGCTGGCCAGGATGCTCGGCGATGGCAGTTGGGCCCTCCGGGTCCAAGGCCGACGCCGGGGGGCGGACGCTGACGGCGGCATATTCGTGGGAGCCGTGGTAGCCGCCTTCGAACTTCGCTATCTTGTGCCGGCCCGTGTAGGCCCTAGCGGCGCGGATGGCCATAAGGGTGCCTTCGGTACCGGAGTTGGTGAATCGCACCCTCTCCACGGACGGGATACGTTCGCAAAGGATGGACGCCAGCTTCGTCTGAAGTTCGGTGGGAGCGCTGAAGGCGGTGCCGCGGCCCGCCTGCTCCTGAAGGGCGACGATTACGTCGGAATGGGCGTGGCCAAGGATGAGGCTGGTGGCGTTGATCATGAAGTCGAGATAGGCGTTGCCGTCTACGTCATACAGATAGTGGCCCGCGCCATGGTCGGCGACGATGGGATAGGGGTCGAAGTAGGCGGTGCCGCGGGAGCTTCCGCCGGGCAGGTATTCCTTCGCTTGCCGGTTTAGCTCGCGGGCTTTCGGGGTTCGAAGTTGGAATCGTTCAATCTCTCGCTCAAGGGCTGTAGGTGTCATCTCCCGCCTCCTTTCGGCTCGTTATCGTCTTCCTCCAGACCCACCATGGGTCCCAGAAGCTAATCCATTCATCCCTAAGCTTTCTCTTTATCCTGTACTCCACTCCCAACTTGAAGAACCTGATCATGACAAAGATGCCGCTGAAAAAGAGAAGCATGGCGAGAATCTTTACGATTATCCAAACCTGGTGGATATTCATAGTCCATCCTCGCCAGTTGGCGATTGAGCTTCTGATGAGTTTGACGGATGCATGACTCTATTCGTCGACCTCCTGCCACGGGTCCCAGAAGTTTATGCCCAGATGCTTATATTTTTTGCTCAATCTGTGCTCCTCCCTGAGGATGAAGAAGAGCCAAAAGGACCCCCTGAAGAATGCGGTGAGAGAAATAACCAGGGCAATAAGTGACATATCGGGGTGAAGGAAGAATCGTGCTACCAAAACAAGCCGCTGAAAAGATCAGGATCACCAGTACCTTGATTAGTATCCAGGCTTGCAGGAAGTTCATTGGGCTTTCTCGATACGGGGGACGTGGTCAGGGGATTTATGAGCTCTCATTGCTGCTTCTTCCTTGTAGCGCCGACGAGTACGTAGATGCCGCCGCCAATGAGAATGAGGGATACGAAGAGGAACGAGGTGTCCCGGGGTTCGGGGTTGGGAAGCGCTGCGAGGAAGAGAATTACGCCCGGCAGTCCGGTGGCGATGACGATGGCGCAGAGGATTTTGATTAGCATTGCTTATGTATTGTCACTGCAAAGATCTTATGCACTAGTAACAGCTGAGAACTTTTCGACATTCAGGGTCCTTGCACGGTCTCGTGCTTGCCACAAATCGTAGGCCATCTGTAGTCGTAGCCACATCTCCGGGGAAGAGCCGAAAGCCAGGGAGAGGCGGTAGGCCATGTCTACAGAAACACCGGACTTGAAGTTAACGAGGGCCGACAGAGCCTGTCGGGTTACGCCAAGGCCCTTGGCGGCACGGGTTACCGTCAAGCTAAGGGGTTCAAGGCAGTCGAACTTTACAATCTCGCCCGGATGAGGAGGGTTTTGCATGGGCATTCTATTGCTCCTTAATGATAGTCCAGATAATCCACGTCTACTGCGTGGCCGTCCTCGAACCTAAAGGTGACGCGCTAATTGCCAGATACTCGGACGGAATAATGTCCTCTAAGGTCGCCGCTCAACGGATGAAGTCGAAACCCGGGTACGTCCATATCAGAGGGACTGCGGCTTGCATCCGGCACGCCTAGAATTCTCACCAATTTCCTCACATGCCTGGGGTCTGTACGACGATTGCTTCGTCCAGTATATAACTTCCTCAGCCTCCGGTTCGTGAAGGACAAGATCACTTGGTAACTTTACCCTAATCGAAATATATTGTCTACTGTCAAGCGACACTAGACGGATTGTCGTTCTGGGAATAAGAAGAAGCTCCCCTGGTGGGAGCTTCTGGTGGTTGGTGATGGTAGCGGGGACGGAACTAGTGATTCCCTCAAGGCCAATTCCTGGCTTACTCCGCCCTTCGGCATGGGGAGTGTGTAGGTCAAAGTGGCCTCTCCTCTTTTCACCTTGATGTCCTTCACGAAGTTGCGTATTAGTGCCTTTCGCTCGGGTATCGAGCCCTCCTTTAGAAACTCAAGCAAGTCAGCCACGTATGCCCTCATCTCCTCGGTGGTAGGAAGCTCAATCCTCCTCTGCTCAAGCTGAAGAACGGCGTCCTCTCTCGCTGCATCCATCTGCTCCTCGCGGTGCCTCAGAGGAAGGATGCGAGGCGACAATTCCCCAAAGGTCAGGTCGCTGTTCTCGAGGGCCTCATAAAGCCTCCCGAGCCGCCTTCTCACGTCTGCCAGTTCTCCTTCCACCTCCTTCACCCTTTCAGCCAACTTCCGAGCCACAGCGTCTACACCCTCGGCCAACAGTGTGACAAGCTCAACGATGGTCTCCTCGATGAGGACCCTCTCCCTGATCTTCTCCACGACGAAGCCCTCAACCCTGGGGGCGTTCAGAAACTGTGCTCCGCAAGTACCTGCCCCATCCCGGTATAGAGTCTCGCAGATGTAGTAGGCGGATCGGTCTCCCTTGGCCTTCTGGCCAATGTAGGGACTGCCGCACGCTCCACATTTCAGCAGCCCGCTCAGCAGGTAGGTGCTTTCCACCCTGCCGGGCCTCTGCACAATCGGCACCTTCGGCGCCCGATGTCTCATGCCCTTTTGGACGGCATCAAACATCTCCCTGGAGATCAGGGCAGGCCATGCCCCCTCCGCCCTTACAGGATCGTCGGCCTTCTTCCCCTTGACGGTCCGACCCCATAAGGCGGCGCCGGTGTAGGCTTCATTCTTGAGCAGATAGGTCAGGCTGCTCCTATGCCAGCGTTTCCCCCTGTTGGTGATTCCCCTGTCGTTCAACTCCTTGCATATCTTGCTAAGGCTGTTGCTCTTGAGGGAACTCTGGAAGATCTCCTTCACCACTGGCGCTGTGGACGGGTCCACCTCCAGGGTGGATCGTTCCTTCGCCCCGTCCATGACCTTGACCCGCTTGTACCCGAAGGGAGCCCTGGAACCGAGGAAGAAGCCCCTGGACGCCGCGTCTCTCATAGCCCAAGTCACTTCCTGGCCAAGATTCTCTCTATAGATTTCGTTAATGCTCTCGATGATGGCCTCAAGCAGTCTACCTGCTGGGGTGTCGTCGGCACGCTCTGTGATGGAGACCACCTGGATCCCCTTTCGTCGTAGCATGGACTTGAATGCGACGGCGTGTTCTCGATTCGGGGTGAACCTGGAAAACTTCCAGATTAGGATGACCTGGAAAGGGGCGTTGGGCTCGGACCCTTCCTCTATCATCTTCCTGAACTGGGGACTGTTGGCGATACGGCCACGCTTAGCCTTATCCACGTACTGGCGGGCAATGACGTAGTTGTTCTCCTTAGCGTAGTCATTCAGCGCTCCAAGCTGGGCGGCAACAGACAGGTCCACGTCCTGTTGGTCGCTCGAGACCCTGGCGTAGAGGGCCGCCGGTGTTGGTGGTTGTAGGTATTTCTTTCTTCGTATTTTCCTCCTTTAGTGGGAATGTGCGATTCTCAATGTTGGCCATTAACCAATTCTATGTGGTCGCCGTAACGACGAAAGTCTGCTTCGTTGAACGTCAGTAGCCGTCGCTCACCATGGGCCAACATAGTCGCCACGATGTTGGCGTCGTGAATCTGCCGTCCGCCAACGGGAACCTCCCGGCACAGCGACAATAGCGAATCGGTGACGTGGGGGCCGTCCTCGAATATCTCGAAGATGCCAAACAGCTTGCTCACATCAGCAAGGGCTTCCTCACGAGTGATGGCCACCGGCCAGGTCTGGGGACGGCTGACAACGGACAGGTATTCACGTATGACCTGACGGCTTATTCTGAGGGGATCGGTATCCTGAAATGCACGTTCCAGGCTTGTCCTTGCGGCCGCGTGGTATGGTGCGCCGGGTATTCGAGACATTACCAGGACGTTGGTGTCTATGAACATGTCGGGACTAGACCCTATCCCCGTAGAGGTCTTCCCGCCTGAGACTCAAGCCTTCGGGCCAAACCGCCGTGGGGTGAACGGGCCATGCCTCGTCGAGAGGAATCCTGGGTACGGATTTTGGGTGCGTACGCCGGAACAGCAACGTCTCGGCCTCCATGTCTACCTCCTCAGTCTTCCATCCAGCAACGTTCCAGGCCAGGGCGTGACTATGGCCGTTACCGCGCCGCTGGTTGCCCCACCAGGGCCGATGCACCCGTGCGGAAGGATGCAGCTGAAATCCCATGACCGCCTCGACCTCCCGGAAGGATGCTCTCCATTCCTGGACAGGAAGGCTGCTGAGGTAGGTGTACAATCTCTTGTACTTGCCCCTGAGCACCATCCGTTGGTACCTGTCTTCCCGGTCTATTGCCATTTCGTGCCTCCCTTGTCGTGTCATGTCTCTGGGTAATGTGACTTCTCTAGTTAATCATAGATAGTTAGTTACCACACTGCAAGTGGGAAAACCCTCGTATCACGCGCTCCCGCCCAGTTACCCCTCACCTTGGGGAATTCCAGAACCTCCACCAAGGACGTGGGTGAACAACTACAATTACATTTGCCGGTAGAGGCCCAGGAAAGAAGGTCTGCAGATAAGACCATTCCGGAACCGAGGAGGTGCCGGATTGGTCACGGATTAACAAGCAGTACTGCTGAGGCAAAAGCTGATGGAAGACAAGAGACAGGAGACAAGCGCGGCGATGGCCGCCATGAGTGTGAGGACGGCTAGGAAGTGGTAGAAGGGCCCGATGCCGTCGGAGTTGAGGAAGAATAGGCGGGAATGGAGAACCAGGCCTGACCCGTTCGCAGAGGTATGGGAGAAGGACGTGGAGCCGCTGCTCCAGTCGGATCCTGAGGGCAGGCTGAGTGCGACAACAATCCTGGAGTGGCTGGAGGAGAGGCATCCCGGCCAGTATGGGATGTCGCAGCTGAGGACGTTGCAGAGGTGTGTCAGAGACTACAGGGCCCTCCATGGACCCGATAGGGAGGTGTGCTTTGGGGAGACCTTCGTTGCACTGGTGAAAGGACTCCAGGAGCATTGTGGGAGTTGGGAGGGGTGCCCCAGGTGGTGCGCGCACGGACAACCTGTCAGCAGCCACCCACGAGTTGAGGGACAGCAGGGGTAGGGCCATGAACGCCCGGTATGAGGCTGTTCTGGCCCACTACGGGCTGGAAGCCACCAGGACCAACCCGCGCTCCTATCACGAGAACGGAGTAGTGGAACAGGGGCACCGCCGACTGAAGCATGCGATGGACAGGCGCTGATCCTGAGGGGAAGTCGCGACTTCGCGTCCTTGGAGGAGTACAGGGAGCTGGCGAGGAAAGTGATGGAGCGCCGCAACAGGCTGGTGGCAGCCAAGGTGGAACAAGAGCGTCTTCACCTGCGCCCACTGCCGCCGGCTCCGATCCCCGAGTACGTCAACTACCGGGCGAGGGTACGGAAGTGGAGCACCATCAGCGTGAGCAACAGAAGATACTCGGTGCCGTCCAGACTGATTGGCGTGGAGGTGGAAGTCCGGGGCTGTATGCAGACTACCTGGAGGTCTACTACAAGGGACAACTGCTGGAGCGTATGGAGCGGATAAACCAGCGGGGTGAGGCGCGTATTGACTACCGACACATCATAGGCTTCCTGGTACGCAAGCCCGGCGCCTTCGCGAGATACCGCTTCAGGGAGCAGATGTTTCCGACAAGGACCTTCAGGCTGGCCTACGATGCGCTTCGTACATGCCGTGGGGAGCGCGCCGACGTGGAGTACGTCCGTATCCTGCATCTGGCGGCGACAACTATGGAATCGGATGTGGACAGAGTGCTGAAAGGACTCTTGCGATCGGAAGAGAGCTTCAACTATACCACCGTACGCAGGCTGTTTACTCCGGACCCTCCAGCGATTCCGGGCCTGAGGCTGAAGGGTACGGTGGACCTGAAGGTATATGACCGGCTGCTGGTGGGAGGTGTGGGATGACCACGGACACCCAAGCGCCCAGCGTGGTGGAAGAACGGATCAGGGAGCTGTGCAGAGAGTTCAAGCTGCCCACATTGGCATCAGAAACAGTGGATAGATTCCGGGAGGCTGGACACGCAGACGCCCTGACTACCCTGGTAAAGGTAATGGAGCAGGAGGCGGAGGACAGACGGATACGACAAGTGGACCGTCTGAGGAGGGCGTCGAAGCTACCGGCGGGCAAGACCTGGGACACCTTCGAGCACGACAGGACTCCCGTCATGCTAAGACAGCAGATGGAGAGACTCGGTGAGGGCGACTTCGCGGAATGGGGAGTCAACGTGCTCGCCTTCGGAATGCCCGGCACAGGCAAGACTCATGCTATGTGCGCCATTGGACACCGGTTGGTGGAGTCCGGACGCTCCGTGCTCTTTACTCCAGCCTACCGCCTGGTACAGGACATGCTCGCTGCCAAGCGGGACCTGGAGTAGCCACGGATGCTGAGAAAGCTGGACAACTTTGACCTGCCCATCATCGACGACCTGGGCTATCTGCCCCAGGGTGCCGAGGAGTCCGAGGTGCTCTTCACCCTCATCGCAGAGCGCTACGAACGTCGGTCACTGGGCATTACGTCTAACCTGCTGTTCTCTCAGTGGGAGAAGGTGTTCGCCAATCCCATGGCCACCGCGGCGGCTATAGACAGGACCGTTCGCCACTCGGCCATACTGGAATTCGACATGTCCAGCTACCGGACCGGTGTGCCCAGACTCCGACAAGAAGAGGAGGTTTCAGACCGGCAAAAATAATTGTCGCCAAACAAATGCAGAAGGCCTAGCGAGTTAGCCTGGTTGTAGCCCGTATAGTAGTGCTGAATTATCCGACGGTGGGCACAACGTAACTCTCGTCGCTGCAGAAGTCCTGACAGCGCTACCGGGTACGGTAGTTCTGATTGATGAGCCAGAGCGACAACTCCATCGTTCTGTCATTTTCCCGCTCCTCACGGGACTATTCTCAAGAAGGCCCGACTGTCAGTTCGTAATCTCTACTCATGAGGTGATGCTGCCCCTAGACAATCCATTGTCGAAGACTTTACTCGTTCGCAATTGTGTATTCCAAGGCAAATCAGTCGAGGGTTGGGACGTAGACCTAGTAGATTCCAACACCGCAATTGACGAGGAGTTGAAGAATGGCATTTTGGGCGCACGACACAACCTGCTTCATGTAGAAGGCGGGGAAATAGCCTTGACAAGCCTCTGTACAGCCTCATTTCCCCGATGTGACGGTGATTACCAAAGGAAGCCGCAAGAATGTGGAATACGCCGTAACAAGCATCCGAGAGTCGGAGCAGTTACATTGGATAAAGGCACACGGAATTGTCGACAACGACGGCCAATATGCCGACGATGTCGAAAGACTGGAACAGGCAGGTATCTACCCAATCGCAACACACTCAGCCGAGTCTACATACTACGATTTGAGGTTCAGGAGGAGATCGCCAAAATACGAAGTAGTCTTACGGGCGACGATCCCCAGCCTTGGGTTGAAGAGGCAAAAGTCACATCTATTGAAGCAGTCAAGTCAAGTATCAACACTTGAGTGAAAGTGTAGCCGAGCGTAAGCTACGTGATGAAGTGTTGAATTACCTTCCCAACAGGAAGGACGCTAATCTGAGTGAACCCATCTGCATCCAACTGGATGCTGCCAATATATTGGCCACAGAACAGAACGCTCTGCATGAAGCTATCACAAGAAACGACCTATCTATAATTATGCGAAGGTATCTAATGCGGCAAACTCCAGCTTTGACCCGTATTCCAGAACGCCTCGGATTCAAAAGTCGCAAAGAATACGAAAAGGCAGTTTTGCAACTACTGAAGCGTGATGAAGAGATGCTCAGTTATGTTAAAGAGCCGCTGGGAAACATATAGAACCACATCCATACACATGACTGATTGATCCCTTGACCACCATCACCGAAGCGGAAGTTGCCTTGATGGGTCTAGACTGATTTCGTAGTATACTCTTGAGTGGAGCTTCTGTTCTAGCTTGCGCGTGGAGCAACGAGCTGTTTTGAGTAACCGGAGGTGCGTTCACGTTGACGATTGCCAGCGTATATGACACTCGCCCCGTCTTTGAAGGAATATACGACGTCCCCGAAGTGGCCAGGTATCTGAGGGCCAGCGTAAATGGCAGCGTGGTCTACCCGGTCACGTCTTCCAAGCTAATCCGGTGGATTCGCAAGGGAGTGGCGGCGGCGGAACTATCCGGCGAAGCCAGACGCGACCTGCTGATTGCCTTCGAAGACCTGGTGTCGCTTAGAATCATTATTGCCCTGCGAGGCGCGGGAGTTGGATGGGCGGAAATCCATCGAGCCAGGGACTGGCTGAGCGAACAAACGGGAGCCGGACGGCCGTTTGCCACGGAGTATCTGTGGACAGATCAGGGCCAGGTCTACGTTGATTGGACGCAGCGTCTGATATCCGCGAGTCGACATGGACAGCTGGCATTGCATGTGCTCAGAACTTACCTGATTCCCGTTCACGGCCTGGCGTTCTCCGAGGAGACGGGTATGGCGTCGTCGTGGGAACCGTCCGATTGCATCTTGCTCCAACCGGAGATTCAATTCGGGGCGCCCTGCATCAAGGGCACACGAATACCGACACGCACCATTTTCGGGATGGTGGAAGCGGGTGACTCTTTGGAGTGGGTAGCGCGGGCGTATAGAATCTCAATAGACGAAGCGCAAGCGGCGTATGACTAGGAAAACCGCATACACGCCGCTTAGGGACCGTTTTCTGCTGGATGAATCGCTAGTCCCCGCGGTGGCTGAGGCCCTGAAAATTGTCGGTTACAATATCGATTGCGTACAATCCGTCTTTGAGAAAGATGGCGTTACTGATCCCGAGATTATCGAATGGTGTAGAAACAATCAGTCAGTTTGGATTCATGCGGATGACCGTGCACGCAGGCAGCACCGTAAGTTGCTTCAAACCAGTGGCATCAGGACGATATGGGATTACAGGACAAGGGGAGCGATGTTGGCAAGGGAACAGTTGCGGATACTTTCATTCGTTTTGCCGCAGATCCTGAATAGGCGGATCAAAAGACCTGCAGATCGCCATTACAAGACCACTGCGGCGAACGACCTTTCAAGGCCTAATCTGAGACCGACTCAGGTATGACCACCATCACTGACGCGGGCGTTGAGGTCGCCGCCCTTGATGACGTGGGCAGACAAGATGGTCTATAATAGTCTAGTATAATGGGAACGGAGGAGACATGGCTGTCCAACCATCCAGTTCTCGTCGAGTCTGGACAGTGGCTGAAGCAAAGGCCCGGCTTTCTGAAGTCCTGCGCCTTTCCGAGGAGGAGGGGCCGCAGCGCATAGGCCGACGGCGGCCGTTTATCGTGGTGCCTGAGCGTGTTTGGCAGGAGCGTACGCCGGAGCCCATGCCCCTAGGCCGCTGGCTGGTCGAGAATATGCCCCGGGGCGCGAATCTTGAAATTCCCGGCCTCGAGGAGGAGTCCCGTCGAGAGATTCCCTTCGCCGACTGGAATGACGCCGATTGGGGCGGTCAATGAGTGGCTTTCTCCTGGACACGAACGTGGTGTCGGAGATGATGAAGCATCGCCCGAGTCCTCGCGTTATCGCCTTTCTGACACGAGAGACGGATCTGTGGCTGGCTTCACTGGTGGTCTACGAGCTGGAGTTTGGACTGCGGCTCTTGCCACAAGGCCATCGCCGGGAGCGGCTCCGATCGGGTTTAACCAGATTTCTCGAAACCTACGCGGAGCGGATTCTGCCTCTGGACCGCGTCAGTGCTGAATGGGCCGCCCGATTTCGGGTGGACGCCGTTCGTTCAGGTCGAGAGACCTACCTGGCGGACATGCTTATTGCCGGAACCGCGATGGCCCATAGCCTCACCGTTGCCACCCGCAATGTAAGGGACTTTGACAGCCTGGAGGTGGAGGTATTCAATCCTTGGGAACGTTGAATTTCGCGCCAACCTTGCAATTGGCCTAAGCCCGAATCCACCGAATGGGGTAGGGTCGGCGCAGGGATATGACATGGGGATTCCGGGCACGACCTTCAGCGCACATTTGGGGTAGATAGACCGCCAGTGGACCACTGATCATCCACCGGCAGGGGTGTAGCACCGCGTATTGAGGGTCCTGAGGCGGCAGAGGATACTTACCGGTTCCATGGGGCGCGAGTTGAACACACCCTTGACGGGTGGATGAGGAAGGCGTTGAGATACGGGCGTCAGCGTCAGAGAGGATGCGGCAGGGCACGCAGCCGTGCCAGGGCTCCGATGAACCGGTCCGCCCAGGGCCAGCGCTGCGGGAGATGCAGGGTGAACCGACGCGCTGAGCGTGTGAGTCGTCCGACCAGGGAGAACAGGCGACGCCTGAGGGTCTTTGTGTTCACCACCCGCACGCCCAGACCGATGAGGGAAGTCCAACGGGCCAGGTTGTGGGCTATCACCTGCACGGCCATCCAGGCGGCGTTGGCGGAGAATTGTCCCGAAGGTAGATGATTGAGTCCCACACCGTACTTGAGATCACGGATGGCGTTTTCCACCTCGGCGTGGCGACGATGGTCCGCCTCCAACTCCAGTATGTCTCCCTCTCTGTCGGTGATGAAGGCGTGGTAGCTGTAGTTGGCGATAAGGGCCAGTTGGGAGCCTGGGGTGGGTTTCACCCTACGCACTATCAGCCGCACGGGCACGGCGTCGGGTTTGCTCGCAAAGGGCGTGTAGGTGGTTTCGGCCACATAGGCGGCTCCATCCATCCAGTAGGGTATGGGTGTCCAGTCGGTCTCGGGTATGTTCTCTATGAGATCGCGCAGGCTCCTGTGCTGTCTGACGGTGATGGAGAAGCGAACATCGTTATTGCGACATACGTTGACGATGTCCCAGCTGTAGAAGCCGCTGTCGGCGCGCACGGTGAGTTTTCCCTTGGCCCCGGCGTGGCGCACACGGCTCACCGTCTCACGCAGGAAGTGGGCTGCGCCCCGACCAGTGTTGGCTCTACCCTGGCGCAGCCTCGCCATCAGCACCTCGCCAGTTCCCGCAGCCACGGCCACCAGCGGGTGATAGCCCCGCTGGCCACTGTAGTTGTGGCGACGCGCTCCCTCCTTCTCCAGCCCGTAGGTCTCGCAGATGGTGGAGTCTAGATCAATCGTCAACGGCGAGTCGCCTGGTCCTGCCTCGGAGTCCCATGCCCGTCTGAGTAGTTCGCGACTCACCCGGTCCAGTTGACGGACATGGCCCCACCTGTAGCTGCGTAGGAATGTACCCAGGGTCGATGGCGCCTTCACCCTACAGCCCAGCACCCCCTCGGTACCTCCGGTCCGCAACGCGTCCGCATCGTCGATGCAGTCGCCCCCTGCCAGGGCCGAGGCCACCAGGGTCAGCATCTTGTCTCCCTGGTTTGCTCTCCCTGGCGCGTCCCTAAGGACGAGGTGGTTGTCTACCAGTTCACCCAGACCCAGTCGCCGGGCCAGGGTGAGCGGCAGGATCAGGCCGGCATTGGCCACCAGTCGGGATTCGCCTGAGGCTACGGAGATGCGTCGGGACGCTCAGATGATAACATCTATTGGGTGCTCCTTGTTCTGGATCGGTTTTAGCTGTGAAAACCATTATCCCAGATTCAAAGGAGCACTTTCTCTTCCCCTTTTCCACATCCTCCCACCTACTTCTTCGGTGGATTGGGGTTTAGGGAATCGTTGAGACACACGCAAGGTCACCATAACCGAAGCGGACGTTGAGTAAGTAGCCCTTGGGTGGCTTAGAACTCTAGGCTGGGGGATGGTCCACGGAACGGAGATTGCTGCGGATGGGTCTAGTGCGGAGCGGGAAGACTTTGGGCAGGTGATGGTGGTTCGCGACATGTGGCTGACAGGCTCTAATGCTCCCAGCCTCCACACCATGCACGTGGACAAGCCGGTGCGGGGAGACGGGCTGATGCAGGCAACTGCACGGGTGAACCAGGTGTTCAAGGACAAGCCGGGCGGTGGCAGTGATGCAGAAGAAGTACGACGTGTGCAGTGCACTGTTCCACGGTTTCGACCGGTCAAAGTAGACGGCGGGCACAGCAGAAGAGCGAATGAGTCTGCTTCCGCCAGCTCAGGAACATATCCTCGCTCAAGAACACGGCAAAGACCGTTTTCTTAATGCCGTGCGGGAGCTTTCGCAGGCCTTCGCGCTTGCTGTGCGCCAAGCGGAGACGCTTCGGATTCGGGACGATGTGGGGTTCTTACAGGCGGTTCGGGCGGCATTGTCGAAGCGGGCGGCCACGGAAGCGCGGCCTGAAGAGGAGTTGGATCTTGCCGTGCGCCAGATAATCTCTCGCGCCGTGGCATCTGAAGGGGTGATGGACATATTTGCCGCGGCGGGCTTAGACAAGCCGGACAATTCGGTGCTATCGGACGAATGCCTGGCGGAGGTCCACGGGATGCCTCACCGGAACCTGGCGGTGGAGTTGCCGCAGAAGTTGCTTAACGGGGAGGTGTCCACCCGTCGGCGCAAGAACGTTGTGCAGGCGCGGTCCTTTGCCGAGATGCTGGAGCGGACGCTGCGTCGCTATCAGAACCGGCCATAGAAGCGGCGCAGGTGATAGAGGGGCTGATTCAGCTTGCCAGGGAGATGCGAGAGGCCAACGAACCAGGCGAACAGTTGGGGCTGTCAGAGGACGAGTTGGCCTTCTACGATGCGTTGGAGACCAACGATAGCGCGGTGAAGGTGTTGGGCGACGAAGCCCTCAGGGACATCGCTCGACAGCTGGTGGAGACTGTTCTCAGGAATAACGTCACCATCGACTGGACGTTGAGGGAGAATGTGCGGGCCAAACTACGAGTGCTCGTGAAGCGCATTCTGAGCAAACTCGGCTACCCACCGGACAAGCAGGAGAAGGCGACTCGGACCGTGCTGCAGCAGTCGGAGGTTTTATCGCAGGGCTGGGTGACTAATGAAAGTCCCTAGAAATCCTTTCAAACCCTCGAAGAAGTAGAAGGGTCTAGAAGATCATCACCGCCTCCAGAGTCAGCGGGATGCTGGCTGGGACCACCGCATCTATTGGGAACTTGAGAGAGCAGGCCAGATGCGTCATGCTAAGCCGAATAGGCCGAATAGTTCTTCGGAGCTCATTTGCGTGGAAAGGTCCAGTGACACATCGTCGACGAGACGATCAAATATCTGCTGCTTGCTCTCAAGGATACGGTCGATCCGTTCTTCGATAGTCCCAACGCAAGAGTATTTGATGACATTCACTTTCACGGTTTGACCCATACGATGACTCCGGTCTTCTGCCTGCCGCTCGATGGCGGGATTCCACCACCTATCCAGGTGGAACACGTAGGACGCCTCCTGGAGATTCAAGCCGAGGCCTCCGGCTCGGAGCGACAGAATCAATGCCTTGTGCTGCCGTCCGTCCCGAAACAGGCGTATTACGCTATCCCTGTCTTCCTGAGGCATATCTCCCGTGATGGTGAGTGGTGAGAACTCTTGAAGGTACTCGGCCGCGGCTGCCACGCCTGAGACCTCGCTGGTGTATTGGGAGAATACAAGTGCCTTATGGCCTTGGGCCGCCAATTGCTCCAGACGCTGCTTGATATCGTCCAGCTTGCTGGATTCGCCGGATTCGGGGTCGGCGTTGCAGATTTGCTTCAGACGAGTAATGAGCTCGAGCACATGGCGTACGGTGATGTTCTCGCCAAGGGATTTCAGAAAGACGATTCCTTTCTGCTCGGCCTTGTCGTAGCTGTGGCGCTGGCGCGGGCCCAGGTCGATAGGAATTTTGGTTTCAAGCTTGGGCGGTAGATCTTGTAACACGTCAGATTTCTTACGCCTAAGCTGCAATTCCTGATGGCGGGCCCGAAGTTCCCACCCGGCCCGGTAGCGCTTGTGGACGCCAATTTCGTCCTGGTCGACGAATTCCATGATGGAGGCCAACTCCTCCTCGTCGTTCTCCACAGGCGTTCCCGTCAAGGCCCAAGAGCGCCTACGTCGCAGCCCTTTAAGGGCGTAGCTGGCGCTGTTTCGGTTCTTGACGCGCTGAGCCTCATCCGCGACGACCACGTCCCATGTATTGAGGCGCACTGGGGAATCAACATGGCGTCGAAAATCTGACCGTAAGGTGTCGTAGCTAACAAGGGTTACGTCTGTCGCGGCTTGCCACTGCCACTCCCTATCTTTGGCTGAGCCTCTGACGATTATGGCGGTTAGTTCAGGCGCCCACTTGTCTATTTCACGGCGCCACTGGTTCAGAACACTGGCCGGTGCTACCACCAGGCATGACTGTACAGCGCGACGCGCCTTTAGAAGTCTCATGGCAACAACGGCCTGTATCGTCTTGCCAAGGCCCATGTCGTCTGCCAGCAGAAGACAAGGGTTTTCCATTAGGGCTTGAACACCGTCTTGCTGGAAGGGCATCAATTCGCCCCGCCACTCCAGTTGAATTTCGCGCAGACGCGCAGGCGGAGCGCGCAGGACGGCCCAAAGCCGTTGCGCCAATGTCGGCGATTGGTTTGATTCTGATTCGATCCCATTAGGCGAACCAATCGCGGCGGATGAGCGGGAATCCTGCAAGTCATCTCCCATTGACACGGAATTCAGAGAAACCACGCCAGAAAGTCCGTGGGCACCTGCAATGGCTCTCACGTGTTCATCGGCAAAGGCTTCCTTAAGCCCCTTGGCAGTCCGTCGGAACGGTTCAAGGGGGTCCTCCCATGCCACCACCTCGTCAAAAAGCCTAGCCGGCTCGGAACCTGCCTGCGGAGGGGAGGTTTGCCAGAGGGTCGGCAGCCCAGCCCCGTCGGAGCCTTCAGAGTTCTCTTCCATGCAATCCGGCGACGCCTCAAATAAGCAGATGGGCGTACTTAACGGAAGGGCCTCATTTAGTGTCCATGCGGAAATCTCATCCGACAAGCCTAAATTCAGCGCGGGCCGAGACGACATCTCCGGCAACAGCCTCCTTAGAAGGAACGAAACCGCGCTGTCCTTGGCATCGAGACCGCTGCCAACAAACTTACGAAGGGTAACCCAAGCAAAGCAGAAATCGAGGGGTTTCCCTGTTTCGGACGTTTGGAAGATAGCGGCTCTTATGCCATCAGCTTCTTCGATAAAGCGGAGCCACGCCACAACCGGGCTCTGCAGGCTATGGTCTTTCATGCGATTAAAGGGGATGGACATCACGAATCCGTTCAGCCTGGATGTGAGCTACCTAGTAGGGGGATCGTCGGCATCGTCCTTAGACGCTCGCTCTAAATCCGGGTTCTCCTCGTAGGTCGAACGATATTCCTGCATTTCCG
>DAOUKX010000070.1:0-4932 GCA_034420855.1 Dehalococcoidia bacterium | reverse complement strand
CAGTACTGGGTGATGACCTCGGCGACCTCGGGAACTTCCGGCACGCCGCTGACCTTGGCAGTCTGGAAGTCGAACTCGAAGCCGTCCTCGTAGCCTGCCTCGGCCAGCAGGCGGCGAGCTTCACCGGGGTCGTAGGGATAGGGCACCCATTCGGCCTTGTGGTCCGGATGATTGGGAGTGAGGCTGAACTGGGCCTGGGGAATGGCTGCGCCGGCCCAGAAGGTGTTGATTATCTCTTCCTTGTTAATGGCCAGGTTTAGGGCCTTGCGCACACGCACGTCACGGAAGGGGTCATTGGGGTCGTATCCGGGGGCGACGGGTTCAGTCTCGCCCTTCTTGGGACCTGCCAGGTACGTCCTTTCGCCGTCATAATACTGGCCGCCGATGAAGACGAAGACAGTCATGCCCGGCCGTGAGCCGGTGACTACGACGAAGCCTCGTTGGGCGGCTTCGGGAAGGAGGGACCGGGGAACGTCGGCTATGTGCACTTCCTGGGCCAGCAGCATGGCGAGGCGGGTGGCGTCTTCAGGGCCGAAGAGGTACTCGAGTTCCGGGAACTCGGAGGTCTTCCGCCAGTGGTCTTCAACTCTTTCGTAGCGGAGGAACTGGCCGAAGGTAACCTCGCTGAACTTGAAGGGGCCCGTGCCCACCGGGTAGGTGAGGTAGCCCTCTTCACCCCTTTGACGGAAATAGGCGGCGCTGATGACGCCGGAGGGGGTTTGCGGGCTGAGCCAGTTGGCGATGTCCGCGGCGGGGCCGTTCAGAATCCAGTTCAGTTCATACCGGCCGACAGCATCGAAGTTTGAGTTATCGACGCCGAAGTTGGTCCAGATGGTGGGCCGGTTGGAGAGATCGGAGCCAAGCACCTGGAGGGTTGTAATCACGTCCAGGGAGGTCAGTTCCGCGCCATCGAAGCCGGGGGCAGTGTGGAACGGAATGCCCTGTCGGAGCTTGAAGTTCCAGACGGTGCCGTCGGGAGACATGCTCCATTCCTCGGCGAGACGGCTGAAGTCTACGACTCCCGTTTCAGAGTCTACGCCGACAACGTGCTCCATGTTGGGCAGGATTCCCTCTACGCTGTCGAACATGGCCAAGGACTGGTACTGGGGCGGTGGAATAGCAACCCTGAGCCTGGATTGTACTGGGACTTTGGGAGCCATGGCCGTAGGCACCGGCGTTGCCGCCGGGGTTGCCGTGGGAATAAACCGCTGCCGGGTAGGTGTAGCCGGTACGGGCATTGCGGTCGGCGGTGGTGTAGAAGGCATGGCCGTAGGTCTTGGCGTGGCCGGCATAGCCGTAGGCGTCGCGGGCATGGCTGTGGGCTGCGGTGTTGACGGCATGGCAGTTGGCGCCGGGGCGGGCTGAGGAGCGGGTGTCGAGGGCGCCGCTGTGGGGGCCGGCTCGTCTGTGGCCTCATCGTCGCCGCAAGCAACGATTATGGCGGTTGCCAACAGGGCCAGCACGAGGAGCAGAAGGATCTTGGTGGCTGGGGGAATTCTCATTGAAGTCGCCTCTCCGAGAAGTATGCATCGGCTCAACCGTGATTGATGCAGGGCATTATATGGATACCGGGTCAAGCGCAAGGGCTAGTTTATGTTGTTGACCACAAAAAGGCAACTGCATGAACATGGATAATTCGATATGGGAAGTATGCTTCCTTGGAGGGCTTATTTTCGCTTCAATCTGCCCTGAGGATGATTCAAATCAGATTCCAAAGTTGGGCTGATGAGGGAAGTATGCGGCATGGTTATGACGTCACGGGTCTGTTGTATACTCTCCCCGTCGGTTAATGAAAAGGAGAAGTGCTGATGGAAGAGAGAGACTTTATTGGATACGGACCCAATCCCCCGGTCATACAGTGGCCCAATGACGCAAAAGTCGCGGTCTCGGTGGTGGTCAACTACGAGGAGGGATCCGAGTATTCCCTGCTGGACGGCGACGCCCACGGCGAGTCAATGGGGGAGGTGCCTTCGCCGGTTCCGATGGGAGAGCGTGACCTGGCCAATGAGTCGTTCTTTGAGTACGGGAGCCGGGTGGGGGTCTGGAGGATCATGAACATCCTGGACGAGTTCAACGTCAAGGCTACATTCTACTGCTGCGCCCTAGCGCTGGAGCGGAACCCGGACGTGGCACGAGAAATCGTGGCGAGGGGGCACGAGGTCTTCGGCCACGGCAACCGGTGGGAGGAGTATTTTCGGATGAGCCGTGACGAGGAACGGGAGGCCATCCGGAACGCCGTGGAGTCCATCGAACGGACCACGGGTCAGCGTCCCCTGGGCTGGTACTGTCGATACGGGCCCAGCATCAATACGCGAGAGCTTGTAGTGGAGGAGGGCGGCTTCATCTACGACTGCAACTCCTACAACGACGACCTGCCCTATTACACCAACGTGAACGGGAAGAAGTGGCTGGTGATTCCGTACTCGCTGGAGGTAAACGACACCAAGTTCTGGCGCGGCGGCATGACTATGCCGGAGCATTTTCACGAGGTGGCGCGGGGGACTTTTGACCTTCTGTATAGGGAAGGAGAGTCGCACCCCAAGATGATGTCGGTGGGACTGCACTGCCGCATAATCGGCAAGCCTTCCCGCGCGGCTGGGCTGCGTCAGTTTCTGGAGTATGCGACCTCCCAACCCAACGTCTGGTTCGCTCGCCGGATTGATATCGCCCGGTGGTGGTTGAAGAACTATACGTAGCCACAGGAGGGGTGTAAGGGGGCGATCTCAGGGGTTAAGTGCATTGTCGAAATGCGCAGCTGCACTTGTTATTTGTTGCTGAAGTCGACACGATTATTTGGTGGATGCCCCCCTTGTCTTGACAGCGAAATTCATGATGTCTAGGATACGCTAATCAACGGTTTAGCTTTCTTGCCGTGTCGCCGTCAATCCCGCATCAAGGGGGTGGAGTACGATGAAGACGTTCAGAGATTTCTCCTTCAGTGTGACCCTGTCGGCTTTGGTAGCGCTCCTGCTCCTCAGCCTCGTTACCCTCGCTTGTGGTGGCGACGATGAAACGGAGGAAGCGCCTCAACCGACGGTTGCACCGGCCACGGCGCCAGCGGCTACCGCAATGCCGGCCACCGCTGCGATGACACCGGCGCCTACGGCGATGCCTACGACGGCTGCCGCAACCATGGCGCCTCAAGTTCCCGTGGAGCCGCGGTTAAAGGTGGCGATGACGCCGCCGGCGCAGCAGACCCCCTCACCGGTCAAGGCGTCGCGAGCCTCCGCTGCGCCCTTGAAGCCGATGCTCGGCTTCCTCATCAAAGAGGACCCGGAGAGGCTCGACATTCACCATGACTGGCTGGCCACAGAATGGACTTTTGACACCAAGGCATGGACTTTCAAACTCAGGGAGGGCGTCCCCTTCTATCGCAACCGGCAGCCCAACGAGTACACGTTCACGGCCAACGACGTTGTTGCCACCTACGAATCGGTCGTTGCCGAGGACTCCCAGGCCATTGGGGGTTTCTTCTGGAGGCGGTGGGTTGGCCCCGTCGAGAACTTCGAGGTCGTGAACGATTACGAAGTGATAATGAACATGGACGCCCCGGACGTGGCCATACCGATATGGCTGCTTGACGGAGTCGGCTTCCACATCATATCCGGCGGCCACTGGAAGGCAGTGGGTGATGAGGGTTACCAGGCGGACCCCATAGGGACTGGATCATTTACGTTCAAGGCCCACGAGGTGAACAGCCATTACCTTTATGAGGCGGTGGAAGACCACTGGCGGAAGACGCCAGAGATGGATGAGCTGGAGTTTCTGCTGGTCAAGGAAGATGCCACGAGAGTTGCCATGCTCCTGGCCGGCGAAGCGCACATAGTGGACCTGCCGTGGAGCCTGGTTCCGCAGATTGAAGAGGCCGGATTTGAGAAAGTATTGGCCACGCGACCTGGTTGGTATCTGATGGGTGTAATTGGCGGCCAGTTCTATACCACTCCCGAGGGTGAGGACCTGTCTGACCCAAACAATCCGCTAACCGACGTGCGAGTCCGGCGGGCCTTGGCCCTGGCTATCAACAAGGATGAACTAAACGAGACCTTCTTTGCTGGCGAGGGCAAGGTGCAGATAGCCCACCTGATGTACAACACGGAGCCCTCGGTCCCGCCGGGAATGCAGCCCTATCCCTACGACCCTGAAGAAGCCAAGCGGCTGCTTGCCGAAGCGGGGTATTCCGACGGCTTTGACCTGGAACTGCCCTACTACGTGCTGGCGGGTTTGCCGAACATCGGCGAAATTGTAGAGGCCATCGCCAGCTACTACCGTGCGGTCGGAATCAATACCGACACCAAGCTCTATGAGGGTTCGGTGCTGAGAGAAATGGGAAGAGAGAGGGAGATAAAGCAGGCCGTTCGATTCCTTAACAATGGCCTCGTCTCCTACCAGATAGCCTATCCGATCAACTTGCGGCTCTTGGAACGAAGTAATCACTGGTTCGACCATCCTTACGTGGCCGAATTCATCGACACTTTCGACACCACGTTAGAGGAAGAGACCCGCGTGAGAATAGCGCGGGAGTTCGCCCAATGGATGCAGGACAACGTCATCACCGTGCCGGTGGTGTTCATCTTCCCCGTGTTGGGGGTTGACCCCGGAGTCGTGGAAGAATACCGTGGCAACATGATCAACTTGGGTCCCACAATGGACCACGAGTATACGAAAATGGTGAAGAGATAGGCCGGAACCCTGGAGTATCTGTAAGCAAGGGTGCTAATTCAAAACTGTGAAGAGGAGAAGATATGAGAAAGAAGCACACGTTTAGCCTTTTGGGGTACGCGCTGCTGGCGGCGGCGTTGATGTTGACGCTGGTCATAGTGGCTTGTGGCGACGACGAGGACGATGCAACGCCCGCGCCGGCTCCTGCTGCAGCGGCCATAGACATGGATGCAATAACCGCTATGAGCTCCGCCATGGCCGACCAGATGGCTA
>DAOUKX010000069.1:0-15980 GCA_034420855.1 Dehalococcoidia bacterium | reverse complement strand
CGGAGACGCACTGCCCGTCCGCGGGGACGTGCAGGACGAAGCGGACGTACGGCACATGCTCTCCAACGTGGAGGCTATTCTGGGACCGGTGGACATTCTGGTCAACGCCGCCGGGACGACGCTGGACAAGGCAATCGAGGATGCAGGCTTGGGAGAGTGGGAGCAGGCGGCCATCAGCAAGGCCAGGGCCGCATTCATCTGCAGCAAGGCGGTTGTGCCCGGAATGAAGGAGCGCGGGACCGGTCATGTAATTTCGATTATTTCCGGCAGCGGAACCGGAACGGCGGGGGGCGCTGCCGAGCAGTCTCTTGTCGGCTTCACCAGCGCGTTGGGAGATGAAGTGGAAGGTTTCGGAGTGGTAGTTGCGCAGTTAGAAACCGGCTCCGCCAGCTCGGATGAGGTGGCGGAGGGAGTAGTCCTGCTCTCCGGCAGGGCTTCGTCTTCCTCCAATGCGGCGCTATTGGTAGGCGGGTAGACCTCAAAAATCTGCTTGGATTCCCAGTTTGGGAGAATTTTCTGTCCCAGACAGTATTGACATTTTCAGGGGAATTGCGGTGAATGACATAGATACTAAGTAGGGAGAATCTACATGAAAGACCCTTTGGGCGGTATGCATTGGATGCTGGTTACCCCCTTCTTCGAGAACGAGGATCTGGACCTAGACTCCGTTGGCCCGGTGGTGGAGAAGGCTTCCTCCACAGGCTGCACGGGGGTGGTGGTGCTGGGAGAGATGGGAGAGTGGAGACGCCTACTGGACAGCGAGCGTCCGGCCGTTCTGGAGCGTGTAATGGAGGCCGCCAGAAACCTGAAGGTGACGGTGGGCACCACTGCGGCCAGCACCTATGTAGCGGTAGAACGAGCAAAGGAAGCGGAGCGGATGGGGGCCGCAGCGGTTATGTTGTCGCCCCCGCCCCTGGGCAAGCCCAACCCCACGGCGGTGACGGCCTTCTACCAGCGTATCGCCGACGCCATCGACATACCGCTGGTGGTGCAGGACTTTCCGCAGGCGTCGGGCGTCCACATGTCTCCCCAATACGTGGCGGAGCTGGCCGATGCCATTCCCTCCTTCAAGTACCTTAAGCTCGAGGACCCGCCGACGCCCAACAAGATCACCGCAATCCGCAACATCACAGGCGACAGGCTGGGGATCTTCGGAGGGCTGGGAGGCGTGATGCTGCTGGACGAACTGCGGCGGGGCGGCATCGGAGCAATGACGGGCTTCGCCTATCCAGAAGTACTGGTGGAGGTCATCAACCTCTACGAAGCAGGCGACCACCAGAAGGCGATGGACGTGTTCAACAAGTTTCTGCCGCTGATTCTCTTCGAGAACCAGGAGGGGATCAACCTGAGCATCCGGAAGGAGGCCGTGAAGCATCGGGGCATCATACCGTCAGCAAAGGTGCGGCATCCGGCCGGGCCCATCGACGAGACGACCCGGGACGAGTTGATGCAGCTTATCAGCGAGTTGAAGCCCTGGGAGGTGGGGTAGTTGGGGTCGCATGTTCCCGGTTGAACAATCTAGTGATACGGAAATGGCTTCCCAAGGATGTGGGCTTCACCCCCATCCCTTCGGCAAGCTCAGGGCAGGCCCAATCTTCCCCCAGCCAGGGGGAAGAGGATTATGATAAACGGATGACATGAGTGATCAAAGCCTGGACCTTCAGCTAGCGGAGATGGATTCCTTTGCCGTGGGGATCACACGCCAGGCCGGTGGCATCCTGCTGGAACAGTTTCGCAAACCCCTTATCGTTGAATACAAGTCGAAGGGCAACACGAACCCAGTCACGGACGCAGACCGACGCAGTGAGGAGTTCCTGCGGGAAGCCATTCTTAAGGAGTATCCCGATCACGGAGTGCTAGCGGAGGAAGGCTCCCAGGTGGACTCGAAGTCGTCGGACTTCATCTGGATCCTAGACCCCCTAGACGGCACCGTCAACTACCTCAACGGCCTTCCCGTGTTTGGGGTTTCCGTGGGGCTGTTGTACAGGGGGGAGCCGGTACTCGGCTGCATATTTACCCCCTCGCCCACGCGAAGCGACGGCAGCGTGTACCACGCGCGTAGGGGCAACGGCGCATTTCGCGATGGGGAGGCTATCAGCGTATACGAGGCTTCAAGCCCCCAAAGCGGAAAAATAACCGTGTTTCCGTGGTCTTTTGCCGCTCTCTACAACCAGAAGAAGGGGTTGAAGGGACGCATCGGTGAGCTCAGGAGTCCCGGCAGTGTGGCCTACGAGCTGGCAATGACGGCCAGCGGGGTAATCCAGTACGCCATATTTACGAGCCCGTGGGTGTGGGACGTGGCCGCGGGAATAATGCTGGTGAAAGAGGCGGGGGGAGTGGCCCTCTACCGCCAGAGGAAGGGCAAAGACTGGGACGTCTTCGGGAGATTCACCACATCCGAGGGCGCCGAACCGGACGCCGAGGGGTTGAAAAGGTGGAGGTCATCCTGGGCTTTCGGGGGAACGGAGATGGCGAGGTACGTGACAGCACATCTGCGGCCCCGGTCCCGTCTGTCGCTAAAGATGGCGCGGCTGAAGCGCCGCTGGTTCTGACGCTGCCTGCCGCCAAACACCCTAGCTGACGGGAAAATCCTACCCATCCGGCATTTGCATCAGCCCCCATTTGCGCAACGTGTTCGACGCGAAATATGGGCGCTATTCACGGGAAAATCTTTCTCGTCTTCGCGGTAGTCTGAATCAGATTTTGACCGCAAGTCGTACCGGAATTCATTGACAATAACGGGCATGGATTAACGATAATAAATTCTAAGGTCTAGAGGTGGAAAATCCTTGGAGATCGGGCAAATTCAGGGTTTAGAAAACGGTGATTACAGTTACCCTCGAAAGCTGCCTCTTAGAGCGAATACCAGACGGAAAAAACGGGAAATCAAGGAAACGTGAGGAATGAGATTGCGGAGGTTGCACGGGTGGCCGGTCCACGTGCAAGCTTCTAAATTGCCGTCGGAAGCCGGATGAAGACCACTACGGATGCATCTTTTTCGTGCCAGTTATTCGGGGGGACCACGTGTGTAATGGCACCCGCAGAATGGATCAAAACTGGTAGAGGGCGGCGTTTGCAGTTTCCTTTCCATGCCCAGGCTCAATTGAGGAAGGAGAAGCTATCATGCAAGGTGAGGTATACGTTGTCAATTCGGGCAAGGGCGGCGTGGGAAAGACCACGGCCACAGCCAACGTAGGCTCGGCCCTTTCCCTCAGGGGAAAGAGGGTTGTTCTCATAGACGCCGACATCGGCTTAAGGAACCTGGACGTTATCATGGGCTTGGAAAATCGCATCGTCTATGACCTTGTTCAGGTCATTGAAGGAGTATGCCAGGTGCATCAGGCAATGATTCGAGACAGGCTTACGGAGAACCTGTACGTGATACCCGCCGCGCAGACGCGGGACAAGAGCGCGATCTCGGGCGAACAGGTAAAGGGACTGTGCGACAAGCTGCGGGAATACTTCGACTATATCTTCATCGACTCCCCCGCCGGCATCGAGCAGGGGTTCAAGAACGCAATGGAGGCCGCGGACAGGGCCATAGTGGTCACAACGCCGGACGTGGCGGCGATTCGCGACGCCGACAGGGTAATCGGTTTCATAGAATCGGCCGGGCTGACGAAACCCGGGCTGATAATCAATCGTGTCCGCCCCGGCATGGTGCGGCGCGGGGACATGATGACAACGGAAGACATTCTAGACCTCCTCTCCGTTCCGCTGCTGGGCATTGTGCCGGAAGACGAACACATAGTGGTGTCTGGCAACCGGGGTGTGCCGGTGGTGCACAACCAGAAATCAAGCGCCGGCGAGGCATTTCGTCGCGTGGCGGCCCGGATTGAGGGAGAGAACGTCCCTATGCTTAAACTGGAGGTAAGCTATGGCATCTTCACGTGGATTAGAAAAATGGTGGGGTTCAAGAGACCAATGGGCGCCAAGGCTTGAAGCGCTAAAGGACCTGGTCAAGAAGTCACCCTCTATCGCGGAGCTGCGGGACAAGGTGAAGCAGTCCAAGGCCCTGGACAACGTGGGGGGCATGGTCAAGCAGGTCTTCGAGCGAAAAGAAGCTAGCAGAGAGAACGCGCACAGCCGTCTGAAGGCGGTAATGCTTCAGGACAGGACGACGATGACCGCCGAGGCCCTGATGGACCTGCGAAACCACATAATTCTGCTCCTGGCCAACTTCATTCCGGTGGATCGGCGAAGGCTGGAGATGGACATCAAGCAGTCCGGAGAGTCGCTGGTGCTGACCGCCAACGTTCGTGTAGACCTGGAGCCGCAGGAGTACATAGTAAACGGCAACGGAGCCTTCGAGGGGCGAGAGTGGCTCCTTTCCCCCAAACGGACCGCTGCGCTGCGTCGCGACATGCTGGACACGGTGGGCAGCTACATGCCGATATTCCCCGATTCTGCGGATGTGCGTGAGGAGCACTTCAGCACGTACATTATGGTGTACACTAGCCTGAGGATCGCCGACGGGGCAGGCTTTGACGAGAGGGCTCAGCGGGAGATGTCCGTGAGCTTCCGATCGGGAGACTTCTAGGCCGCAACACCAGCATTGACCCGTTGAGCGAGGCCAACATTGCGCGCAGCGAGGAGGCATCAATGCTAGATCTGCTAATTCGGGGCGGTCAGGTGATAACGCCCACGGGCGTGGGCCGGTGCGACGTGGCCGTTCAGGGAGAGAAGATAGTCGGAGTGGTGCTGCCGGGATCTCTGGGCGACGAGGCTGCTGAGGTGATCGACGCAACCGGCAAGATAGTAGCGCCTGGCGGCGTCGAGGCGCACACCCACGTGGGGTTCCCCCACCGGGACAGGATATGGGGAAACACGACCACAGCCGGCCCGGAGGACCTGTCGCTGGCTGCGCTGTGGGGAGGCACGACCACCATGATGGACTTCGCCATAGCCACACAGCCGGGAAGCGACGATATTCTGGCAGCAGTGCATACTCACGCAAACCTTTTTCCGGGGCGGATGTACATCGACTATTCCTTCCATTGCAGTTTCCACGGGCCTTCCACCACCACCCGGAACATTCCACGCATCAGGGAACTCATCGATGCAGGGTTTCCCAGTATCAAGGTATACACTACCAACCACGCGCCAAGGCCGAACCGGCCCATAACAATGATAAGCACCGGCCAGCTGGTGTCGGTGATGGAGCAGGCGGCGCAACACGGAGGAATCGTGGCCATTCACGCTGAGGACGACGAGGTGGTCCAGTGGAACTACGAGCTAGCGCGGGAGCAGGAGGAGTGGGCCTGGTATTACCTGCCTAAGATCCGCTCCAATCTTTCGGAGGATCTGGCAGTAAGGCGGGCCATCACTGTGGCAGAGCACACCGGCGCCGCCATGTACATCGTACACGCCAGCGCCCGAGAGGGAGTGGACGCCATTGCGGAGTCGAGGGCGAAGGGTCATCCCGTGGACGGAGAGACTATTCTCCTCTACTGTTCCTTCAACTCTGAGAACTACATGGAACACGACGGAATGAAGTACCACACCTATCCTTCGACAAAATCTGAGGACTCCAGGCTCCGGCTGTGGGACGGGCTACATCGGGGAGACCTGAACATCCTGGCAACGGACGCCATCGGCACGAGTTACGCCGACAAGATCAAGGGCCGCACAGTGGTAGACGTGCAGGGCGGCAACAACGGCATCGAGGTTCGGATGGGAGTTGCGTATTCCGAGGGGGTTGTGAAGCAAGGGATGTCCCTGGAGAGGTACGCCGCCATCACTTCCACCAACCCGGCCAAGCTGCTGGGTTTCTACCCGCAAAAAGGAGCGATAGCGGCCGGCAGCGACGCGGATATTGTGGTCATCGACCCAAGCGAGCGAAGGACCATCGCCATGGAGCAGCTCCACTTAGGAGACTACAACCCTTGGGAGGGCTGGGAAGCGCAGGGATGGCCCACAGTGGTGACACTGCGCGGCAAGGTAATGGTAAGGGAAGGACAGTTCATGGGGGATCCGAGCTTTGGCCGTCTGATACCGCGCAAGCTGAGTTCGGCGGTACTCAAGGGGCCGATCACCTAGCAAGAAGACCCCCCCTTCCTTGACACCCCCAAACCTCACTGATAGGCTGTTTCCAGCCCGACGATAATTGAGCCAGGCCTTGAGTTTGGCGAGGAAATGCGGGCAACATTCCCAACTATTCAAGGTTTGCCGCCTTGTCGCATGGGAGACGCAAGAATCGCCAACGACTCCGCCAGAAGAGCGAAGAGAGAAGAAAAAAGGAAGAGCAGATGGCCCAGAATATGTATCCGGAGTTGAATATTCCCGCCAGGGTGCTTCTCAGCACCGGCCCCGTCAACGTACATCCACGAGTCTACAAAGCGATGCAGACACCCGTCGTAGGATACGGCGAGGCGGTGTTCATACCCGTCATAGACGGCATTGCTGCAATGCTCGCGGATGTATTTCAGACTAAGGAGTCGCTGACAATGGCTCTCTCGGCCACCGGCTCGGCAGGCATCGAAGCGGGAATGGCAAGCGTGCTGGAATCGGGAGACGTAGCGGTCATCGGCAACTACGGATTCTTCTGCGAGCGTATGATTGAGATGGCGCGTCGACAGGGTGCGGAAGTTGTTACAGTCGATGGAGAGTGGGGAAAGCCGCTTGACCCTACGGCCATGGAGGCGGAACTGAAGAAGCACAAGTCGGTGAAGCTGGTCGGCATGGTCCACGCCGAGACCTCCACGGGCATCAGCCAGCCATTGGCAGAGATATCGCGGATGGCGAAAGAGCATGGCGCTCTCATGTTTGTCGACGCCGTTACGTCCTTTGGTGGCAGCGAGGTGGCGGTGGACGAGTGGGGCATCGACTATATTTCCAGCGCTTCGCAGAAGTGCCTGAGCTGCCCACCGGGACTGGCTCCGGTGGCGGTCAGCCAGAACGCACTTGAAACGATGAACAACCGGAGCAGTTCGCCCTCCACCTGGTACCTGAACATTCCTCAAGTCGCCGAGTATTGGGGCAAAGACCACGTATATCACCATACTGTACCAATCAGTAGCCTGTACGCCCTCTACGAGGGGCTGAGGGTTATTCTGGACGAGGGGCTGGGCCCTCGCTATGAGCGGCACCAACGGAATGCCGTGGCCCTTCGCGCCGGGCTGGAGGCACTGGGGCTTTCGGTATTTTCTGACGAGAACCACCGACTGGCCCAGATCACCCCCGTAGGCGTTCCAGAGGGGGTTGATGAAGCCCGGGTACGGGGGCGGCTAGCCAACGATTATCTCATCGAAATATCCCGCGGGCTGGGCCAGTTCGCAGGCAAGATATGGCGCGTTGGGCTTATGGGAGAGGCCAGTACCGGCGCGAACCTGCTGCTGCTGCTCTCCGCCCTGGAGGAGATTCTGCCCAAGGAGGGCTACGAGGTCCCGGCCGGGGCCGGCGTAGCCGCCGCAAGCAAAGCTCTCGCCGGTTCCTAGAGTCCAGGATTAACGGTATCGTTGCAGGGGGCGGTGCGCCTACTCTGTTCATTCGTTTTCCGTAGTAATTGGAGCATTTGTTGACTACTTATCGCGTAGCAGTCATCCCTGGTGACGGCATCGGCACTGAGGTCATAGACCAGGGCTTGCGCGCCTTGAAAGGGCTGGGGCGGCATTTCGACTTTGGCTGGAAGTTCACGAGGCTGCCCTGGGGTTCCGACTACTTCTTCAAGCACGGCCGGATGATGCCGGAGGACGGGCTGGAGAGGCTTCGACCCTTCGACGCAATCTACTTCGGCGCGGTGGGGCATCCCGACATCCACGACCATGTGACGCTCAACAACCTGCTTCTGCCCATTCGCCGCGGGTTCGACCAGTACGTGTGCATGAGACCCGGCCTTTTGTATCCGGGGGTGAAGTCGCCGCTCAACGGGAAGAAGGCGCGGGACATCGACATAGTGGTTATCAGGGAGAATACGGAGGGGGAGTACGCCAACGTGGGCGGCTTCCACTACGAGGGGACACCCCAGGAGATGGCGGCCCAGACATCGGTGTTCACCCGCCACGGTTGCGAGCGGGTTATACGGTTCGCCTTCGAACTGTCGCGGCGACCTGACCGGCGGCGGAAGGTTACGTCCGTCACCAAGTCCAACGCCATGGGCTACGGAATGGTGCTGTGGGACAGGGTATTCGAGGAGGTGTCGGCGGAGTTTCCAGACGTTGCCACGGAGTCGCTGCTGGTGGACGCCGCCTGCATGGATTTCATCCGACGTCCTGAGGACTTTGATGTGGTGGTGGCGAGTAATCTATTCGGCGACATTCTGACGGACATCGCCGCAATGATTACGGGCAGCATGGGGCTGGCTTCCAGCGGCAACATAGACCCGGAGCGGCGTTTTCCGTCCATGTTCGAGCCTGTCCACGGGAGCGCCCCGGATATCATGGGCAAGGGTCTGGCCAATCCGCTAGCGGCGATACTCTCAGGTGCGATGATGGTACGGCATCTGGGGCAGGAAGAAGCCGCCGACACCTTGGAAGAGGCAGTGGTGCGGACGCTGGAAGAAGGCGAGGCGCTCACGCCGGACCTGGGAGGAAGCGCGTCCACGGAGGAAGTGGGCGACGCGGTGCTGCAGGCATTGAACGGGCGAAACAACGGCGTTCCAAGGATGTGGTGGGTGTACGAGAATTTGCCAAGGCGACGGGGGCGCATCCACGTGGCAAGTTGCTCATTCTGCAACAACGGTCAGGGACTTCACGATTCGACGGCACCTACGGGTCGCTGGTACGGCCCGTTCACGACTACAGATGCCGCCATCGAGCAGGCGTTGCAGACCCGGGCCAAAGACCTATCAGGATGCGGGGTCTGCCAGCCGGGAGTGGGGACGCTCAGGACAAGATAGATTATGTTACTCCATCATCTCCGGCTTGACGGCCGCAGCCCAAGCCTGAAGGCCCCGTCGGAAAGCAAGCATCCCCATGGGCGCGACCACAGTCTGCAACGCCTCCAGAATTTCCTGGGGCGTCGCGCCTTCCTTCAGTGCCACCTCAACGTGGGCCTGGATCTGTTCCACGTCGGCTCGCAGGGCGGCTTCGACGGCAATTTGCAGCAGTTCCTTAGTCTTCCGGTCAAGAAGGCGCTGGCTAGTGTAGGTGTATTCTAGGAAGGGATCGTACTTCTTCACCCATTCGAAGTCGGCGGCGGCCATAATACGGTGCATCTCAAGGACGTAGCCCCGCTTGCGTCCCATCTCCTCCAGGTATTCCTCTTTCTCTTGTATGGACATTTTCAGTTCATCCACTCCTTTCTGTTGATGTGCGGATCGCCTCTGTGTTGCCCGAGGACATTACTGCAAGTATAGTCAATCTCGAATGTCATGACAGAAATAGAGAATCTGCAACGGAAGATAATCGGCTGTACGCTTTGCCCGCGTCTGACGGAGTACCGGCAGGAGGTGGCGCGGAAGAAGCGTCGGATGTACATGGACTGGGAGTATTGGGGGAGGCCGCTGCCCGCCTTCGGTGACTCAGAGGCGCAGGTGCTGCTGCTGGGGCTTGCGCCTGCGGCCCACGGGGGCAACCGCACAGGGCGAATGTTCACAGGTGACCGGAGCGGCGACTGGGTTTTTGGCACACTGCACCGGTTCGGCTTCGCGAGTCAGCCCACGTCTACGCACCGCGGTGACGGGCAGTCGTTGAAGAGCGCTTACATCACGGCGGCTCTCCGGTGTGCGCCTCCGCAGAACAAGCCCCTCCGGGAGGAACTGGCCAAATGCCAGCCGTACTTGCTGAGGGAGTTGGAGTTGCTGGATAAAGTCCGCGTGGTGGTGGCCCTGGGGCGGATAGCCTTCGACGCCTATCTGCGGCTGCTACGGAAACAGGGGCATTCTCTGCCCTCGCCGCGGCCCAAGTTCGGCCACGGAGTCGTATACGAGATGCCGGACGGGAAGCTGCTGTTGTGCTCCTACCATCCCAGCCAGCAGAATACGCAGACGGGACGGCTCACGCAGGAGATGTTTGACGGGGTGTTCAGAAGGGCGCGGGAGTTGCTGGGTTAGGGTCAAGGGGGAGGAGCAATAGGAGTCGCCGTTGCGGATATGAAGCTATTCCAGTAAGCCCTTGATTTTGCCCATTAGGCCGCCGGATGAGGACTTACCGGAGGCGAGACCCTGCAGGAAGCCGGCCCACTCGCGCTCGGCGGAGTGGATGCGCTTCAGGTCCTTGATACGCTTCTTCATCAGCTCCAGCACTCGCTTCTCCTCACCGGCATCGAGCCAGAAGCCGTGCCCATCGACGCAAAAGTCGATGGGCAGGTCGTAAGCGCGGTAGTTGAAAGTGGTCATTTGCTTGCCGCACTTGGGGCAGGAGATGTCGCTGGCCCGCTCGGCGTATACCATGCTGCCCTTTACGGAGTCGTCGGACAACACCCGGTCTTCGAGTTCGTCCAACTCATGGTAGTCCAGCCACATGCCCTGGCATTTTGGACAGGCGTCCACCTCTATACCCATATGGTCTTTTATCACCAGGACTTGGCCCTTGCAGCGTGGACACTTCATGCCAACCCCCCTGCAGAGAAAATCAATTGGCTACTTCAATGCTAACACATTTCGGCGCAAACCGAGGGGCGGGTCGGAGGTGGGTAATTGGCGCTAACGGTCGGCGAGGGCTTGTTGAACTTCGGCCATGGACTCGGCCATGGTGCGGAACGGGAAGGGGGGAGGGTCGGCGTGATGGATAACCTTGATGGAGACAAAGACGGGGCCGGTTTCCCTAAGGATGTCTTCAAGGGAGAGGGCAAGGTCTTCCAGGTCGTCTATACGGTGCACCGAGGGGTAACCCGCCTCTTCTGCCAGGGCGGCGAAGTTGGTGTTGCTGATGCCGGGGATGGGAGATCCGCCGGTGGAGCGGTGCCCCGCATCCTCCAGAAGGAAGTGGACCAGGTTGGACGGTGCGGAGGCGGCGGTGGTGAGGAGGGCGCCGGGGTTGGTGCGTAGGGCGGCGTCAGTGTCGAGAATAAGCACCTTGGCTTCGGGCCGGGCGAGGGAGATGCCGAGGGCAACGTCGGCGGCCTTGTCCTGGCAATCGGTCAGGTCCACGTCCAGGTCTCTGCGGGCGGAGAGGGCGCTCCAGTGTCGTAAAGCGGTGGAGGTGGAAACGACTACGGCGTCGCGACGGCGACTACTGATGAGCCGGGCGGCCTCAGGAGCGGGAATCAAGGGGCCGGGCTGTCGGGGCCACGGCGGGCCCGCACCATGAGCCATGCGCCGAGAAGGATGAGAATGCCGCCACCGAAGCCGGGGAGGGGTTGACCATTGAGGAAGCCCAGGTAGAGCAGGTAGAAGCCGGCGCCCAGGGTGAGGATGCCCAGGATGGGGGCGAATATGGCGTACAGTACGGACTTTAGCATCAGAGCGAAGCCGTAATTATTCAGACAGTATCTGTCGGAGTTCCTGGACTGCGGCGGGAGTGGTCCGCTTGGGCCTGGGCCGCAGGTTAATGGGCGTGTTCTCGATCTCGGGAGTTATTTTGAGACTTACCAGAATTGGCCCCTGCCCCTTCAGTATATCGCCTATGCTGCTGGCCAGGTCCTCCAGATCATCGAACTCGTAGGCGGCGGCGTAACCGGCACCCGCGGCCATATCCTTGAAGCTGACCTTGCCGTCGGCGGGGATGGGCTGTCCGCCGGTGACTGCGTAGCAGCCGTTGTCGAAGACGAAGTGGTAGAGGTTGGCGGGCGCCCTTTCGCTGATGGTGGTGAGGGTGCCGAGGTTCATGACCAGGCTGCCATCGCCGTCGAGGATGAGGACGTTACGGTCAGGCTGGGCGAGGGCGATGCCCAGGGCGAAGGAGGAGGCCTTGCCCATGGCGCCACCGACAGGGACGTCCATCGCTTCGTTGTTGGAGACTACGGGCCAGCCGAAGCGGGGGTTACCGGCGCCCATAGTGGTGACTACGATGGCGTCGTTCCGGTTCTGCTCGATGACCCGACAGGCTTCCAGATTATCAATCATTTCTTTTTCCCTCGGGGGCCAAATTTAGCGTTGGTCAGCGTCTACCCCAAAAGGACTTAGTGGTCAAGCTTCCAGAAATTTCCCTAGTGGCAGGTTACGCTTTCGCCAACGAGATTCTTCGTCGCTTCGCTCCTCAGAATGACATGCGGACGGGGTCTAAGCGCCGAACTCGGTGCCGACGAGGACGGCGACGGGCTTGGAGTCCCGCTTGGCCTCGTTCATAGCCCTGGAAATCAGATAAGCGTCGTCATCCGTTTCCACCAGGTAGAAGTTTATGCCCCAGGCGTGGATGATGTGCTCGGTGTACTTGGCGGCGGAGTCGCGGGTAATCCCATGCCGGTCCCAGCCTCGATAGCCGATGAGCATGACCAGGGGCTGGTCGACGTCAAGGCCGAGGCCGCGGATGGAGTCGCCGGATTCGAAGATGCCGGTGTTCTGGATTAGGGCGACGGGTTTCTTGCCGCCCACCCAGAGGCCGGCGGCGATGGCCATGGTCTCGCCCTCCCTGGAAACGGGCACCAGCTCAAGGGTGGGGTCCGCCATAAGTTGCTCGTACATAAAGTTGGTCTCGCTGTCAGGGAGCCACACGATGTGGGTAACGTCGTTCTTCCTGAGTTCCGAGATGATGGCATGGGGGTGAAGGACTGCTTCCTGCTGCTCCATGGCTCTTACTCCTGCGGTGGTGGGGTTCAAGACAAGTAATACGTGGTTTTGCTCATACTACCAAGGGGGGATGGCGTGGGTCAACAAAGGAATTGACAGGGGAGAAGTCAACTAGTAAGGTCAATTCACTCTTCCAGGAGTACGGATTCCGTTCTGAGGGCTGGCTCTGCGCCCCCTTGGTTCTGAGCGGAATCTGGTCGCTTCTGGAAGAGTAGCCAATCCTATCTCCAAGGGGGTTCCCTTATGAGATTCCCGACCTATCCCATTCACTTGGGCATTGCTTTCCTTGTGCTTGCGCTTCTGGGCTGCGCTGTCTCTGAAGAAGAGGCAGAACAAGCGGAAATCGACATCGCCGACCGGCCAATTGAGGTACGAGTTACGGCCACCCGCCTTATGGAAGACTATGAGAACAACACCGTGGCAGCAAACCAGCAGTATAACGGGAAAGTTCTCGCTGTCAGCGGGACTGTTGAAGAAGTCTCGGGCGGCACAGAAGGAGACGCTCTGTACGTAGCCCTACGCACCGGGGATTTCAGCTTTGTCAGCGTCCGTTGCTACTTTGCACCGAATCGCATCGATGAGGTTATAGCGATCAACAAGGGTGACCGGGTTGTCTTACGAGGACTAGGGGATGAAGAGAAGGATAGAGACCCCTTCAATATTGAAGTGATTGGCTGTAGTAAATTGGAGGAGTGAGGAAAAGGTAATGAAAATTGCAGCGCTTATCATTGGAATTTTTGGGGCTATGGCTGGCTTCATAGGATCCATTCTGGCCATTGTTGTGGGAGGAATCGGCGCAGGCCTAGGGGCCGATGAAGGGGAACAAATCGCTCTATTCGGCTTTCTTGCACTAATAATGTCGATAGTTGGCCTCGTGGGTGCCGCACTTGCCATGGCCAAGCCCAAAGTGTCGGCCGCTCTCATGGTGATATCTGCTGTGGTGGGAGTAATCCTCGTCTCCGCGGCTTATGCCCTTGCAACAGTGCTATTACTGATTGCGTCCCTGCTGGCTTTCTTAGGGCGTCACTCAGGAACAAGCAGTCCCTCAGATGCATAGATAAGACCTACTACAGGAGACCCTTACCCCCAACATTGCCGTGAATCCTTTGGCATGGAATTGTCGACCGCACCCAAAGGTGCGATAATTATTCCGTGACTGGTCGCGAGTTCCTCAGGCGAGCCAACAGATATGCCCGCAAGACAGGCCAAACCTTCCGATTCGATCCTACTCACGGAAAGGGAAGTCATGCCAGGGTCTACATAGGCTCTCGATTTACCACGATGAAGCGTGGAGAGATGAGCAAGGGCATATTGGCCGCGATGCTGCGTCAGTTGAACATCGACCGGAGGGAGTTCTAAGCCATGATTTACGCCTATCCATGCCATCTGACCCAAGACGAAGACGGGGGACTTGTCGCCACGTTTCCTGACGTACCGGAGGCCATTACCGGCGGCAAGAACAGGGCAGAAGCGTTAGCCGAGGCCGAAGACGCCCTGGCCGTGGCCCTGGCGGGATATGTGCATGAGAAGCGGGAAATACCCACCCCCAGCGCAGCGTCAGGCGACTATCCGTTAGCACCCGTGCCTCCGGTCGTAGCCGCCAAACTCGCCCTTTACTCCGCCATGAGGGAACAGGGCATTACAAAAGTTGACCTGGCGCGTCGGCTGGGCGTCAGCGAGTCCGCGGCACGAAAGCTGACCAATCCCGACCACCGTTCCCACGTGAGCAGCGTTCAGAAGGCGCTTAAGTCCGTGGGATGCAGCCTGCGAATTGAGGTTACCAGCGACTGAAGGACCTGCGAGGTTCGATGCCTCAAACGCACCGTCGCTCACCTAGAATTTTTCGGGCGGAATCGCCTATCATCGGGGGTGTGGGGCACAGGTTCGTTGTTCCAACTTCAACGCCCGCCGGGGAGGTTTGCCATGCGCATCGGAGTATTGACGGGAGGGGGCGACGCCCCAGGCTTGAATGCGGCCATCCGCGCCATTACCAGGAAAGCAGTTGCGGAGGGCATAGAGGTCATTGGATTTCGCAACGGGTGGCTGGGGACTCTAACAGGTTCATGGATGCCTCTGAACATCCAGGCGGTCACCGGGATTCTCCCACGGGCCGGGACGATCCTGGGATCTTCTCGCACCAACCCCTATTCGCGGGAGGACGGGCCAGAAACGGTGAAGCGCCAGCTTGAGGAGCTTGGGGTGGATGCGATGGTGCCCATTGGCGGCGAGGATACGCTGGGGGTCGCGGCCCGGCTGTCGGCGGGGGCAGTGAAGCTGGTAGGGGTGCCGAAGACCATAGACAACGACCTTTACGGCACCGAGTATTCAATCGGGTTCGATACAGCAGTGGAGGTGGTGAGGGACTCGCTGGACAAGCTGCATCCTACGGCGGAGGCCCACGACAGAATCATGGTGGTGGAGGTGATGGGCAGGCACGCCGGTTGGTTGGCGACGGTGGGGGGACTGTCAGGAGCGGCCCACGCGGTGCTGATACCGGAGCAGCCCTTCTCGTTGACGGACCTGCTCCAGAGAATCAGAAGGCGTCACGAAGAACTTGGGAAGATGTTCAGCCTTGTGGTGGTATCGGAGGGCGCAAAGTGCGCCGATTGGGGTGCGGAGGTGACCGGCAGCGACCAGGTGGACGAGTTCGGACACGTGCGCCTTGGCGGCATCGGACACCGGCTGGCCGTGGAGTTAGAGGCGCGCACCGGATTCGAGACGCGGGAGGTTGTGCTGGGTCACCTCCAGCGGGGAGGCAGTCCCTCGGCCTTCGACAGGGTGCTGGCCACGCGGCTGGGCGTGGAGGCGGTGAAGCAGGTGCAGGAGGGGAATTTCGGCGTGATGGTCGGCTGGCAGGGTGGCCGAATCACAACGACGAATCTTCAAGAAATTCTTGGAAAGACCCACGACTTGGATATGGAGCTGTACGGTCTGACGGACGTGTTCTATTAACGGAGGTAATGGAAGCTGTAGACGTCCTCCATTGCTTCCACCATTTCCAGGGACTCCTGGGCGGCGTCTTCGACAGCCGCGTCGCCCTCCTTGATGCACCGGCGCAGGGCTTTCTTGGCCAGCGGGCCGCCGATGGTCCCCACGGCCCTGATAGCTGATAGCTGCACCTGCAAGTCGTCGTCGTCCATCAGAGGAATCAGGTGGGGCACTGCGTCTTCTTCTTCCAGCTGGGCGCAGGCGTTGGCGGCTTCGAATCGAAGGGGCGGGCTGGAATTGCTGGTCTCTTTCACCAGACACTCCAGCCAGCGGGACTCTCCGGTGCGGCCCATGGCGTATAGGGCGCTGCCCTTCAAGGCGATGTCTTCGCTGGCGTAGGCCCAGTGAATATACTCGTCAACTTGGGGGGAGTTCAGGGCGGCGG